>JAMCTE010000031.1 GCA_023381015.1 Patescibacteria group bacterium
CGAATCCGGTAACGCAAAAATATTATTTCAAATCCGACTATGAGATTATTTTCGACTGGGCGATCGAGATCGGATTTTTGCCCGGAGTAACCGACAATGTCGCTCATACGGTAAAACAAATCGCCGAGGATCTTTTGAAAATAAAATTCAAGGCCAGAGAAAACGTTTACTCTTCGCAGTTGACTTTGATAAAAGGAAAGCTCGACGAGAAAAAAGTAACAAGAATCGCCAACAGTCTATATAACCCTCTGATCCAAAGAGTTGCCATTAAGAATCATCAACAGTTTGTCAAAGATCAAGGAATGGACCGGATTGTTCCAAAGGTCAGCTTGACAAAACAACCGAAAGTCAACGAGGTGGATTTGGAGGTCAATGACGAAGAATTAGTCAGGATCGGAAAAACGGGAATTGCCAATCCGGACGGTTCCAGGCGCGGTCCTTTGGCGCTTGATCTTCGCTTCATGAAAACGATAAAAAATCATTTTGGAAAACAGAAAAGGAACCCGACCGACGTCGAACTTGAGTCTTTGGCGCAGACCTGGAGCGAACACTGCAAGCATACCATTTTCAACGATCCGATCGATGAAATCAAAGAAGGCCTATTTGCAAAGTATATTAAAGGAGCAACCGAAAAAATCCGGAAGAAAAAAGGCAGACGTGATTTTTGCGTTTCAGTTTTCAAGGACAACTCAGGAGCGATAATTTTTGACGACAAGTATCTGATTACCCATAAGGTAGAGACTCACAACAGCCCGTCAGCTCTTGATCCTTACGGCGGGGCCGTGACAGGTATAGTCGGCGTCAATCGCGATGCCATCGGTTTCGGCCTCGGTGCCAAACCGGTCGCCAATTTTTACGGATACTGCTTAGCCGATCCGAGAGTCAACAAACCCCTTTATAAAGGTAAAAATTTTACCCAGCCGATGCTGTCTTCGTCAAGGATTATGTCCGGTGTCATCGACGGCGTCAATGCCGGCGGCAACCAATCAGGGATTCCGACACCCCAAGGATTTTTGTATTTCGACGAGAGATACCGGGGAAAGCCATTGGTATATGTTGGCACGATCGGGCTGATTCCCAGAATGATAAAAGGAAAACAGTCTCACATCAAAAAAGCCATGCCTGGAGATTATGTCGTCATGGTGGGCGGACGGGTCGGCAAAGATGGTATCCACGGTGCGACTTTTTCCTCGGAAGCGATGGATTCCGGTAGCCCGGTCGGCGCCGTCCAGATCGGTGACGCCATTACCCAGAAAAAACTGAGCGATGCTTTGGTTAAAGAAGCCCGGGATCAATTGCTATATCGCAGCATCACCGACAACGGTGCTGGCGGCCTGTCTTGCTCGGTCGCCGAAATGGCCAAGGAGTCTGGCGGTTGCTTGGTAAACCTGGAAAAAGTACCGCTCAAATATGACGGCATGGAGCCTTGGGAAATCTGGGTTTCCGAATCCCAGGAGAGGATGACTCTGGCAGTACCAAAGACCAACTGGAAAAAATTAAAAAAATTGTTGGATAGTCGGGAAGTCGAAGCAACCGTGATCGGCGAGTTTACCGGATCCGGAAGATGCATCGTCAAATACGGGAAAAAAACGATCATGGATATCGACATGAAATTTCTCCACGATGGTCTGCCGCAAAGGCCGATGCAAACTATTCCCGTTGGTCCTGCTAAACAGAACTTTGGAACACGAACAAAAATTCGTTCAAATAAAGATCTGACATCAGCTTTGAGCGGTTTGAATATTTGCAGCTATTCGTTTATCAGCCAGCAGTACGATTATGTCGTGCAGGCTAATAACGCTTTGGCGCCGCTCCAAGGAAAGGGGAGGATCAGTGCCGACGCCTCAGCAATCAAACCGGTCCTGACTTCGAAAAAAGGAGTGGTTTTATCCCAGGGTTTATGGCCGGAATACGGCGAAACCGATCCTTATTACATGGCGGCTGTTTCAATTGATACGGCTATCCGCAACGCAGTGGCGTCCGGGGCCGACCCGGACCGGTTGGCCATCCTCGATAACTTCTGTTGGTGTTCGCCGGACGATCCCGAAAGGCTTGGTCAGCTAAAAGAAGCGGCCAGAGCCTGTCATGATTATGCCGTCATTTATGGAGCGCCGTTTATTTCGGGAAAAGACAGCATGTTCAATGACTTTAAAGGTTACGACGGCAAAGGCCATCCGATAAAAATTTCCATCCCTCCGACGTTGTTGATTTCTTCAATCGGCGTCGTCGACGACGTCGACCGGTTGGTTTCGCTTGAGGCAAAAAATCCCGGCGACATGGTTTATCTTTTAGGGAAAAATCAAATCGGAAAGGTTGACGGAGTCGCCAATGACAAACTTTATCACTCGTTTTATCTGGCGGTGCAAAGCGATTTGATCGCTTCCAGTATCAGCGTCAACCGGGGCGGATTGGCAGTCGCTTTGGCTAAAAAAACCATGGGAGGCATGTTGGGAGCGGAAATTGATTTACAAGAAGACATTCTGTCTTTGGAATCAGCGGGAAGGATTTTGGTGACGGTCAGGCCGGATAATGAAAAAAAATTTGAAAAAATAATGAGAGGCAATGTGTTCACAAAAATAGGGCAGATTACCGCTAGCAAAAAGTTGATCGTCCATATATTAAAAAAATATCCCATCAACGTTAGCGTTGATGAAATGTTGCAAGCGTACAGAAGAACATTTAAAAATTTTTGATCATTTATAAATTGAAAATTAAAAAATAAAAATTTATGGGCAAGCCTAAGGTAATAGTATTCTCCGGTTACGGCCTGAATAGCGAAGAAGAAACGGCTTATGCTTTTGAGGTTTCCGGAGGCAAGGCCGACGTCGTTCATATCAACGATCTGATCGGCAAAAAATACCGTTTAAGCGATTACCAGATCGCCGCCATTCCCGGTGGTTTTGCCTATGGCGACGATACCGGCGCCGGAAACGGTTATGCCAACCGGTTGAAAAACCATCTTTGGCCTGACATCATCAAGTTTATTGAGGATGGCAAGCTCGTCATCGGTATCTGCAACGGTTTCCAGATCCTGGTCAACCTTGGTTTGTTGCCGGCGCTTAAGATGAGGTATGGTACGAGGGAGATGGGATTGATGCCCAACAAAATACCAAGATACACCGTCAGGTTCGTCGACTTGAAATGCGAGAGTCATCAATCGCCTTGGCTGAAAGGGATAACATCTTTGTCGATTCCGGTTTCAAACGGTGAAGGAAAGTTATATGCGTCGCCTGATGTTTTGGCACAAATCAATAAACGTCATCTGGTTGCTTTCCGGTACTATAAAGGTGAGATGTGCCGATATTTGGGATTACCTGCCAGCCCCAACGGTTCGATCGACGACATCGCCGGGGTAGTCGATGAAACCGGCAGAATTTTGGGCTTGATGCCTCATCCGGAAAGGGCAATGTTTTTCAACCAGTTGCCAAACTGGCCTTATTTGAAAGAAAAATGCTTACGTTCAGGAGAAAAATTGCCGGTTTGGGGTCCTGGGTTAAAAGTTTTCCAGAATGGTATAAAATATTTTAGGAATGAAAAATAGTCGATACACGATTGCCACATTAGGCAGCCATTCGGCACTGCAGATTTTGAAAGGCGCCCATGACGAGGGTTTCAAGACGCTTTTGATCACCACGCCAAGCCGGAAAGAATTCTATCAGCGGTTTCCTTTTATCGATCAGGTGCTGGTGATCGAATCTTTTTCCAGGTTTCCCGAGGCCGAAAAAAAATTGAAAAATAAAAATATAATCATTATTCCTCATGGGTCATTCGTCGCTTACTTTGGCGTCGAGGGCAACAAAAAAATGACCCTGCCTTACTTCGGCAACAAAAAAGTTTTGGACTTCGAAGCCGACCGGAAAAAACAAGGCAGCTGGTTGAGGTCTTCGGGAATCAAGGTTCCAAAAGAGTTTGCGACGATTGGTGAGGCGGAATTTCCCGTCATCGTCAAGTCATACGGCGCTGCCGGAGGAGCAGGATATTTCCTAAGCAGCAGCAAAAAAGACTTCAAAAGCAAGATCAAAAACTTTGACGGAGAAAAATATCTGATCCAGCAATATTTAGTCGGTGTTCCTTTATACATCCATTATTTTTATTCACCGCTGACAAATAAAATTGAGATCATGAGCATGGATAGGAGATATGAGACCAACGCCGACGCCATCGGCCGGATCCCGTCCCGGTATCAGCGGGACGTCAGGATCGAACCCAGCTTTGTCGTTGTCGGCAACAGCCCGTTGGTCCTTCGCGAATCACTCCTTCCCGAAGCTTTTAGGATGGGTGAGCAGGTCGTCGCCGAATCTAAAAAGAAGATTGATAACAGAGGTCTATTTGGCCCGTTTTGTTTGGAGACGATCATTACGCCGGGTCAAGAAATCTATACCATAGAAATCTCCGCCCGCATCGTCGCCGGCACAAATTTGTTTATTGAAGGATCGCCATACTCGTCGCTTTTTTATAAGGAACCGATGAGCACGGGGAGAAGAATTGCGAGAGAAATTAAGCTAGGGATAGAAAATCATAAGTTGGAGTTGATGCTTGATTAGTTTCTAAACTAAAAAATGAAGCAGTTTACAATCGCAACATTGGGTAGTCACAGCGCTCTTGATATTTGCCGGGGCGCCAAAGATCAAGGATTTGCCACATTGGTCGTCACCGTAGAGGGAAGAGATCAAGTCTACAAGAAATATTATGCGACCGGCAGCGACGGCGGTTGCGTCGACGAATGCCTGAGGCTTGGGAAATTTTCCGATCTACTGCTTCTTTCTGTCCAGAAAAAACTAGTCGAAAAAAACGCCATTTTCGTTCCTCACCGGTCTTTTGAAGTCTATCTTGATTTTGACTACCAATCGATCGAAAAGAACTTCAAAGTGCCTGTTTTCGGCAATCGTTATTTACTTAAAATCGAAGAAAGGGGCGTCAGGCCGAATCAATACGACTTGCTCGATAAAGCCAAGATCCGTTATCCGAAACAGTTCAAAGATCCGAAAAAAATCGACCGCCTATGTTTGGTGAAAGTTTTGGAGAAAGAGCGTGGGTTTGAAAGGGCCTTCTTCCTGGCAGAAAGCTATCGGGAATACGAAAAACTTACGAAGGAAAAAATAGAAAGCGGTGTGTTTACAAAAAAGCAACTTGAGCAGTCGGTTATAGAAGAATTTATTGTCGGCACCCAGGTGAATTTCAATTTCTTTTACTCACCGCTTAAAAAAAGATTGGAACTTCTCGGCACCGACACCAGGCGGCAGACTAACCTTGAAGGTCTGTCCAAGATTCCGGCTACCCAGCAGATTGAGCTTTTGAAAAAAATCGACGTCAAATATGAGGAAGCCGGTCACATCGCCGTCACCGTCTTGGAATCGCTTCTAGAACAGGCGTTCGCAATGGGAGAAAGATTCGTCAAGGCCAGTCAGAAATTAGCCCATCCGGGAGTCATCGGGCCTTTTGCTTTGCAGTCGATCATCATACCCGGGCCGCCAAAAAAAGACATTGTAGTTGTTGACGTGTCGCCGCGCATGCCCGGTTCGCCTGGAATTTCGGCAACACCATACGGACGTTACTTTTTTGGCAGACAGGTCAGCGTCGGCGAACGGGTAGCGATGGAAATAAGAAATGCCCTTGAACAGAATCAATTAAAAAGGATTGTCACTTGAAATTCAATCAGCCAACCATTATTAATTAAAAATTATTAAAAATATGAACAAAATCAAGGTTGCCGTCATCATGGGAAGCGATTCTGATCTGCCTGTGATGCAGGAAGCCGAAAAGGTATTGAAAGATTTCTTGATACCTTGTCAGGTGATGGTGATGTCGGCCCACCGGTCACCAGATGTGACCGCCAAATTTGCCAGAAGTGCCCTGGATGAAGGCGTCAAAGTCATAATTGCCGGAGCCGGAGGAGCTGCCCATTTGGCAGGAGTCGTAGCGGCCCACTTTCCTTTGCCGGTCATAGGCGTACCGATAAAAACCGCGGCTTTGGCCGGAGTCGATTCGCTTTATTCGATCGTCCAGATGCCTCCTGGTATTCCTGTTGCGACCGTCGGCATCAACGCCGCCAAAAACGCCGGTTTGTTGGCAGTCGAGATTCTGGCGGCGAGCGATAGATTGCTGCAGCAAAAACTCAAGGAATATAAGAAAAAATTATCTCGGCAAGTAGCGGAAAAAAACGAGAAGTTGCTACGGTTGGGAGTTACAAAATATTTGGAGGCCATAAAAAAATAATATGATCAGCACTAAAACCATTTCCGATTCGATGAAAAAAATTTTGAAGACGATCGACGTCCCGGGCATGGGGAGAAAATATCACGGCAAGGTAAGGGATTTTTATTTCGTCGGCGACAAAAGGATTCTCATTACCACCGACAGGCAGTCGGCTTTTGACGTCATTTTGGGGCACATTCCTTTTAAGGGAGCGGTTTTGAATTTGCTTTCGGCCTTCTGGTTCGAAAAGACCAAGAAAATCGTCGCCAACCACATGATTTCCGTGCCTCATTCGAACGTTATGATCGCCAAAAACTGCGACCCGATCCCGGTCGAAATGATAGTACGCGGATATATCTCCGGCGTTACCAAAACATCGATCTGGTATTCCTACGAAAGAGGGGAAAGGTTGATCTACGGGATAAAGTTTCCCGATGGCCTGAAGAAAAACCAAAAGCTGCCGTAATCGAAAAGGCCCCCAACCACTCACGGAGGAGGCAAGGGCGGACACGACGAAAGGTTGACCGAAGAGGAAATCGTCAAACGCGGCATCGTCAGCAAGAAACTTTATGCTGAAATGAAGAAAGCCGCCCTACGCCTTTTCGATTACGGCAGCATCCTTTGCAAAAGAAGAGGGTTGATTTTGGTCGATACCAAGTACGAATTCGGTTTGCACAAAGGGAAGCTGACTTTGATCGATGAGATTCATACCCCTGATTCGTCGCGTTTCTGGATCGCCAAAACTTATCGGGAACGGTTAAAAAAAGGCTTGGAGCCGGAAAATTTCGACAAGGAGTTCTTGCGGCTTTGGTATGCCAAACGGGGGTATCGGGGTGACGGCCCACCACCGGCCATGCCAATCGAACTGGCAGTTGCTTTGGCTAAACGTTACATCGGAGTCTATGAAAAAATCACCGGTAAAAAATTCAAGCCATACCAATATCCGGCGGAAGAACAGATAAGACGAGCATTATGAAAATTACTTATGAGCAGTCAGGCGTCGATTACGGCGAGATCGACCCGATAAAAAAACTTGCCCAAAAGGCCGCCCGGAAAACCGCCAAAAATCTTGAATCAGTTGGTCTGTCTGAATTGGCAGAAACGCGCGGCGAGTCGGCCTACGTTTGGAAACAGGGCGGTGTTTATATGGCTTCGGTTGCCGAAGGTTTGGGCACGAAAAATCTGGTTGCCGATGCGTTGATGGACGCGGGTGATCACGATACCTACTACGATGTCATCGGCCATGATACGGTCGCCTCGATCATCAACGATCTGGTGACGGTCGGCGCCGTTCCTGTGGCGATTCACGCCTATTGGGCGGTCGGAGATTCCAAATTTTTCGCCGCTAGAAGACGGATGGTTGACTTAATTGGAGGATGGCGGTCGGCCTGCGACATCGCCGGAGTTTCCTGGGGCGGAGGCGAAACTCCGACTCTGACAGGCATCATCGACGCGAAAACGATCGATTTGGCTGGCAGCGCCGTCGGCATTATAAAAAACAAGCGATCGCTGATTACCGAGAAAAAAATAAGAAAAGGGGACAGAATAATACTTTTGCAAAGCAGCGGCGTCAACGTCAATGGCCTATCTTTGGCCAGGGCATTGGCCAATAAACTGCCTCACCGTTACCAGAGCCGGCTTGAGAGCGGCAAGACCTATGGGGAGTCCCTGCTCAATAAAACCAATATCTATGCCAAATTGATCAAGTCTGCTTTGGAAAATCATATAGACATACATTATATTGTCAACATTACCGGTCACGGTTTGCGCAAATTGATGAGAGCAGACAGGAGTTTTACCTACATATTAGACAGGTTGTTTAAACCGCAGGAGGTTTTCCTTTTTATAAAAGATAAAGCCGGTCTTTCCGACGAAGAAATCTACGCGACTTTTAATATGGGTCAAGACTATGCCATATTTGTTCCCGAGAAGGAAGTTGGTAAACTTTTGCGGATCGTCAGAAAGAGCGGGTTTGTCGCCATCGACGCCGGCTACGTGGAAAGTGGGCCAAGACAAGTCGTTATCAGGCCAAAGGATTTGATTTATAAGTCAACCGCTCTTGATTTGCGTTAGAGATTTGACAAAATTTTTTTCTTTGTTATACTTTTTAAGTTAATCGTTCCGTGGCATATTAAGATTCCCGAAAAAATTCCTGTGATTCAGTTTTTTCAATCCGTTTTTTCTTCATTTAAAAATTTGAAATTTATTTTTAATTTGCCATTTATCATTTGAAATTTATTACGAAGGGTGGTGATACCAGATGAGCAAAAAACTATATGTAGGCAATCTTTTGTATGAAGTCACCGACGAGGATTTGAAGACCCAGTTTGCGACCGCGGGTACGGTGGTTTCGGCAACCGTCATCAGATTTAGAGATTCTGGTCGATCAAAAGGTTTCGGATTTGTGGAAATGTCGACCGAAGAAGAAGCCCAAAAAGCCATTGACACCATGAACGGTCAGGACTATAAAGGCCGAAAATTGGTCGTTTCCGAGGCGAGACCGCCAAGGGAAGATAGATCTTCTCAAGCTGCCGCTCCAGCTGCCAGCGCTCCGGCTCCAAGCGAGCCTGCTGCCAGCGAAGAACAGCCAGAGGCATAAATTGTCTAATTCGAGTAAAAATTGAGGCCGTCCCGCTTAGCGGGACGGTTTCTTTTTTTAAATATGATAAGGAGCCACTTGCTTGAATTGATTGTTTAAAGATCGACGTATCACCTTTTCTGCGTTAGCGAAGCCCAATTTATTTATTTTTTCAAGCATCATTTTTTTGTCGTAATATAGATAAAGAACTTGATCGGCTTCCTTGTAGGTGAACCCGAACTCGCCCTCGTCAGTCTGACCTTCCCAAAGCCCTGCGGTTGGTTTGGCATCGATCACATTCCGGGAAACTTTTAGGTATTCTGCCAGTTGAAAGACGTGGGTCTTATAGAGGCGGGAGATCGGTTCGATGTCACTCGCCGCATCGCCGAAACGGGTAAAGTAACCGAGCAGTTTTTCCGATTTGTTTTCCGTGCCGCAGACCAGAGCGTGATATTTTTTAGCCAAGTCGAAAAGGACGATCATTCTTATCCTGGCCATAATATTTCCCAATCTAATTTTTGTTAGAAGTTCGGTGTCGAGATTTTTTTCTTGTGGGCGTGCTCGTCCCGCCAAGGCGTGACTGCGCACCTCCCAAGGCGAAAAAAATTCGACCCGCTCGCCTTTTTCAAATAGACTTAAAGCAATAGATTCTATTTTTTCATAAGGCAAACCGACTCCGAGAATATTTTCTTTTTTGTAGGCTTTTTGCAGAAGATGATAGACGGTTGTCGAGTCGATGCCACCCGAGAGGCCGATCACGACTTTGTCGGTTTTGGTGTTTTTTTGGACGGATTTCAGAAAATTGACTATTTTTTTAGTCTCTTGTTCCGGATTGATAGGAGGCAGATAATTCATGAGTATAGTATACTAAAATATCTCAAATCCTAAATCATAAATGTTAAATCCAAATCTGAAATGTTTAATCTGACTATTTAGTAAAAGATTTTAGATTTAAGTTTTGGTTTTTAGTTTCAGGCCTTGACATTTTAAATTAGTATGGAATATAAAACCGCCTTACTCATTGGCCGTTTCCAGCCTTTCCACAAGGGTCACCTTTATTTGATCAAAAAAGCCTTGGAGATGAACGATCGGTTGGTGATAGGGATCGGCAGCGCCAACATTCATGATGACAACAATCCTTTGGATTTTGACACCAGGCGGAAAATTATCTCGGCTGTCGCTTACAAAGAAAAAATCAAAGATAAGTTTGCCAAAATCGTCGCCCTGGATGATTTTTTCAACGACGAAAAATGGTTGGTCAACGTCAAAAAAAAAGCCGGAAATTTTGACGTCGTCATCGGAAACAACGAATGGACCAACAAGATCATGGAAAAAGCCGGTTATCGGGTCAGGCGATTTCCCTACTACAAAAGGCAACTCTATGAGGGTTGGCGGATAAGAAAGTTGATCAGGGAGGGCAAGCGTTGGCAGTCCCGTGTTCCGGGTTACTTGGTTGACTATCTTTCCAGCTTAAAATTACATCTTCCAAAGGTATTCAATCACGCGGTTGTCGGCGGTACATTCGACCGTTTTCACAAAGGCCACGAAAAACTGATCGAAATCGCTGCCCAAAACGCCAAAAAAATTACCATCGGAATTGCTACGGAAGAGTTGTATAAGGACAAGCTTTTTGCCAAGCAAATAGAACCTTTCAATTATAGGAAAAATAATGTCGGCGATTTTTTAAAAAAAAATGGCTGGCATGAAAAATCAAAGTTGATTGGTTTCTCCGAGTTCACAGGGGGCGCCGACAAAAACGATGAAATCGACGCCATCGTCGTTTCCAGGCAGACATACCAGAACGCGCTTAAGATCAATAATCTTAGGGAAAAACGTGGCTTAACGCCTTTACGGATAATCATTGTCGACGATGTCTTGGCCAGCGATGGTCAGCTTCTGTCGTCGGAGCGGATCAGGCTTGGGGAAACAGATAGAAAAGGCAAAACCTTTTTTATAAATAGCAATAAAGATTTGATTTTGCCGGAGAGCTTGCGCATAAAGGATGGCCGGAAGGGTCATAGAGTCTATAAAAGTACAGATGGCGTTTTAAAGTTAGTTAACGGATCGGTCAATAAACCGGCGATGATTATTGCCGTTGGCGATGTCATCGTCAAATCACTTTTGGAAAAAGGAATTGATCCAGATGTAAAAATTATCGATTTCAGATCCCGCCGCAAAGAATTTTCAATTTCCAATTTTCGATTTTCATGGACTTTTCAGTTGCCAAAAGAAAAATTTTTAAATAAACCGGGAACAATTAATATAAAAACAACAGAAAAACTTAAGGAAATTATTTATAAAGTAATACAACAATCACAAGTACACCTTACGGGTGGTCTTAGAGAAAAAGGTTGGCTTGTGATTGATGGAGAGGAGGATCTGTTGACCCTTCCGGCCATCCTTTATGCGCCTTTGGGTAGTCTGGTCTTATACGGTCACTGGCAGTTTGGGGTAATCGCCGTTGAAGTGACGGAAAAAAGCAAAGAAAAAATCGCCGGAATTTTGTTAAAATTTTCCTAATATGAAAAAATCAAAAGAGCCAAAATATCTTGATGAAGCTTTTGCTTTAGTCAATCAGCAAACCTTGGAAACATTTTTGAAAAAACACAAGGATTACGGGAAAGGCAACATTTTGGATATGGGCGAGTTGGGGATTGCTTTCAGGATTTCCGAAAAATTCAATAGAATCAAACATTTATTGATGAACGGCAACAAGCCGTCTAACGAATCAATTGAGGATTCTTGGATCGATATAGCGACCTACGCGACGATCGCCGTCCTTCTTAAAAGGGGGTGGTTTAAGAAGCTTAATGTTAAAAAGTAAATAGGATTTTGTTATAATAATTCCTGTTTATTAAAAGTCTCGGCATCGAAATTTTTTCTCCAGTGGGCCCCCCGGCCAAGCCGGCTTCCCAAGTCGAAAAAATTTGACGCTTTCGACTTTTTCCTCAAAAAATATGAAGAATATACCTTATCAACCGCAGAACTTCGAAAAAAAATGGCAGGAGTACTGGGATATGGAAAAGACTTATAAATCTGAAATCAGTAACCAGAAATCTGACAATAAACAATATGTTCTAGCAATGTTTCCTTATCCCTCCGGAGCCGGACTTCACGTCGGTCACGTCCGTGTATATACGGGTACGGACGTCACGGCCAGGTTTTATAGGATGAGCGGTCGCTCTGTGCTTCATCCGATGGGTTTTGACGCTTTTGGATTGCCAGCGGAAAACGCCGCCATAAAAGCGAAAAAAAACCCGATGGATATGGTACCGGAACACATCGAAACTTTCAAAAAACAGATGAAGTCGTTGGGATTGTCCTATGACTGGGATAGGGAATTCTCGACGACCGACCCGTCTTATTACAAATGGACCCAATGGTTATTTATCCAGTTTTACAAGATGGGTCTTTTGTATAAAAAAGATACGCCTATTAATTATTGTCCGGTCTGCAAAACAGGCTTAGCAGAAGAGGAGGTCCTGCCAAACGGGACTCACGAAAGATGCGGCAACAAGATTACCAAGAAAGATCTGCCGCAGTGGATCTTCAAAATCACAAAATATGCCGATCGACTGCTCGCTGATTTAAAAGATTTGGATTGGCCGGAAGGCATTTTGGCAATGCAGAGGAATTGGATAGGGAAGAAAGAAGGTGTTATTATACATCACAAAGTCGACGGCATGAATATTCAGTTAGATACTTTTTCCGCTTATCCCGCCTGGCTTTTTGCAGATACTTTTATAGTGATTGCTCCTGAACATCCGTCAGTTCAAAAACTAGTTAAAGGAACTCAATATGAAAAAGAAGCTTTGAATTTCATTGAAGAACATAAGCAAATGACCCAGCAGGAAATACTTTCCGGTAATTTTGAAAAAAAAGGCGTCTTCACCGGAAAATATGCTTTGGATCCTTTTAATAACAACCGTAAAATGCCTATCTGGTTAGCTAATTTTGCTTTAATGGATTTTGGGACGGGGATTATCAGATGTTCTGCCCATGACATACGTGATTATGAATTTGCCCAGAAATACAAGATCGAATTAGATGAAGTCGTTGACAGAGTTGATAAAAAAATACCGGTTAATGCTCATGATAATTCAGGTACGTTAAAAAACTCGGGTCCTTTTTCAGGCAGAAAAATAGACCAAAAATTGATTAAAGATGTTTTGGATTGGGTTGAAGAAACTAAAATAGGCAAAAGAGAAGTTTCCTATCATCTTCGCGACTGGATTTTTTCCCGGCAGAGATATTGGGGTGAGCCAATCCCGATGATTTATTGCCAAAAATGCCAGTGGCAGCCGGTAGCGGAAAAGGATTTGCCGGTAAAACTGCCTTATGTAAAAAGTTATGAGCCAACCGAATCGGGCGAATCTCCTTTATCGACGATAAAAGAATGGGTGAACACTGACTGTCCAAAATGCGGGCAACCAGCCAAAAGGGAAACCGATACGATGCCGAACTGGGCCGGGTCCTGCTGGTATTTCTTGGCGTTTCCTTTTTGGAATAAGGAGTCTCAAAGTCGTGTTTTTCACTCCAGTGGGTCCCCCGGCCAAGCCGGCTTCCCAAGTCGTTCAAAACAGACTTTTTCGACTCCTTCGCTTGCTAGTTGGGCACAACAATTTAAAAAATCTTCTAACTGGCTACCTGTAGATAGATATCTAGGCGGAGCAGAGCATGCCGTTTTACATCTTTTATATGCTCGTTTTTGGGTGAAAGCCCTATATGACTTGAAGCTTTTGAATTTCAAGGAACCGTTTTTGAAGCTCAGCAATGTCGGAATGATACTGGCTGAGGACCATAGGAAAATGAGCAAATCTTGGGGCAATGTCATCAACCCGGACGATGTCATCAAAGAGTATGGGGCAGATGCCTTAAGGATCTACGAGATGTTTATGGCGCCTTTTTCGACCGAGATTCCCTGGTCGACAGAGGCTTTGCAAGGCGCTTACAGGTTTGTCAAACGGGTTTGGGAAATTTACCAAAAAATTTATGGTCAATCCGGAAGTAGAACCTCCGAGGTTGGGGAGCGAAGCGGGAAAACCTCGGAGGTTAAATTGATGGCAAAACTCAATAAAACCATCAAAAAAGTCACATCGGATATTCCTCAGGTTAAATTCAATACTTCGATAGCAGCGATGATGGAGTTTCTAAACGAGTGGGAATCCGCCTCCGCCAAGGCTTCGGCGAACAAAGGAAAAATGCCTTTATCCAAAGAAAACGCCAAAAAGTTCCTCCAGATTTTGGCGCCGTTCGCGCCGTTTCTTAGCGAGGAAATCTGGAAGACGGTTTTTGAAGAGAAGCAGTCGATTCATCTCTCCAGTTGGCCAAAAGTGGAAGGCGAGACCGCTGAAGAACAGATCATCATACCGGTTCAGGTGATGGGCAGACTGAGGGATACGATAACGATCCAAAGCTCGAAAAGATCTGACCAAAAATTTATCGAGGAGTTGGCCTTGAAAAGTGAAAAAGTTAAGAAATATCTGACAACCAAGCCTAAAAAGACCATCTACGTTCCCGGTAAAATTATAAATTTTATTACTTAGTGTCATCCCCGATCTAGTCGGGGATCCAGTACTTTTGTCTGGATTCCCGCCTTCGCGGGAATGACAAACAGACCTATGATCAATTATCAGGACAGGCAAAAGTTTCTTGAAGTAGGCAAAAAAGTTTTGCCAGATAATGTCTACAAGCATTGTTTAGCATTAGAGGCTTGCATGGGCGGTTTATACGATTATTTTTTCTCTTTGAATTTATTGGTTAATGAACCGAGTAAGGAAGATTGGATGTTGGCAGGGTTTCTTCATGACATTGCTTATTTTGGCGAATATAAAGCAGATCATCCTAACAGAGTGAATGACATTCTGGCGCAATATGGACTACAAGCATCCGACACGATCATCCATATTGTTAAGGCTCATGGTCCTGATTTAACGGGCGTTAATCCGGTCACTAAAGCGGAATGGTCTATCTTTTGCGCCGACAGTTTGACAGGGCTGATTATGGCGGTAGCGTTTGTTTACCCGTCAAGAAAACTGGCTGACGTAAAACTATCTTCAGTAATAAAAAGACTGTTGAAAGAACCAAAATTTGCCGCCGGGACGAGAAGGGAAGATATCAAAAAATGCATCGACCCGAACGGACTGAATTTGCCGGTGGAAAAATTCGTGGAAATTTGTCTCAATGCCATGAAGTCGGTTTCTTCGGATTTGGGATTGTGATAAAATAGAGGGTACTTCTTATGTTTCAAGATCTTTGGCAAAAAATAAGGAATTGGTATCGTTCACTGCCAGACAAAAAACGCTATTTTGAATTCATAGCCGCGGTTTTGACCGTGCCGGTACTATTGACGGTCTTGATCACCAACTTGAGCAACATTAACAACAGTAAAAAGAGTTCTCCTCAGGAGACCTCGACTACAACGCCTGCGCCTACCGAAAGGACGATAATCATTACCAATCCAACTGTTCCCGTTGCTTCCACCAGTCCCACGCTGACCCCGACCGCCACCCAGTGCAAGCCTCAGGTTGGTCCGGTCGAGATCGCCAGTCCGGTCGAAAGCCAATTGATTAGCGACGACCCGCTTTGTCTTCAAATCAATTATCAGGCGGGAGAGTTTTGTTCGGTAGTTTATTCTTACAGCCTGGATAACAGCAATTGGTCGCCATATACGGATAAGTCCATCTGTCTATATAATTTGGCGCCGGGTCCGAAAACGCTTGAATTAAAAATAAAAAGCAGCCAATCGGCCGACGAGATCACCTTGATCCGCAACTTCTACTATAAAAGCAAGGCCGGTCCGACGCCGACGGGAACAATACCTTCCATAACGCCATTAGCCAGCCCGACCGTCAGCCCGACTCCATAACTTCAATATTATTTGGCAAATCCTATGATGATGGCTCCGGCCGACATCAAAGCGGCTCCGAGAAGAATCAAGGGGGTAATTTTTTCTTTCAAGATCAGACCGGCCAAAATAATGGTCAAAACAAGGCTGAGCTTGTCGATCGGGGAAACTTTGGCGGCTTCGCCAAGCTGAAGGGCCCTGAAGTAAAATAGCCAGGACATGCCGGTGGCGATACCGGAGAGGACGAGAAATACCAGTGAGGTTTTTGATATGGACGACAGATCTTTGAAGTGCCCTTGGAAAAAAACGATCGCCCAGGCAAAAATCAATATGACAATCGTTCTTATCGCCGTTGCCAGATTGGAGTTGACGTCCTTGACGCCTATTTTTGCCAATATGGCGGTAAAGGCGGCAAAGAGGGCAGAAAGGAAAGCATAGGTAAGCCAATTCATAGTGAGTCCGTCGGGACTCGAACCCGAAACCAATAGCTTAAAAGGCTACTGCTCTGCCAGTTGAGCTACGGACCCAATTTTGAAGCTTGTAAGTATAAATTTTATCAGTCGGGGAGCATTTTATCAATTATAGATACTGACTCTCTGATTTTAATCTCCGTCGTGGTGATTTGTCCACCAACCTTGTTTTGGGGTCGGTGTTGCTGTCGGTTGGCTTGGGACAGGGGTATTGGTGTCGGCTGGTACGGCAATCGTCGTTGGCGTCGGGGTCATGGTAGGATTGTTATTCGTATTTGATCCGCTTTGGCTGTTGATTGAAGGTTGTTGGGTAGGAGTGGCGGCGGCAGTTGGCGCTGCCGGGGTGTCGGTTGGGGCAATGTCGGTCGATTGGGATTGAATTTGATTCATCTGGGTGATGGTATTTTGGATAGTTTGTTGGGTGGTATCTATCTGGTTGGTGATTGGCGCGATCGATGGAACCGCTGTTGTTGACGATGGCTGCGAATTGGTTGTTGTTGTTTGAGAGGTTGACGCCGGTTGGGATGTCGGCTCAGTCAGCGATCCCGGATTATAATCCATGGTAGGCGGGTGGAAAGCCGGTTGAGTGACCTGGCTGACCGTTATTTGTTGCTGCTCCTGATCGAGGCTGGAAGAAATATAGTTGAGTTGGGCGACGTATTTTGCCGCGGCTGCTTTCCTTTGCACGGGGTCTTTGATGTCGGCAATCGAGTTGGCGGTTTCCGTGATCTGGACGTCAAGGCGCTTCAAGCTTTCCGGTCCGTATTTTGAAGCCAGGACCTTTGTGACTTCATTGAATCTCCTGCCGACGAATTCCATTTCGATGTTGACGCTTTGATAAAGTAATCTTCCTGCGGCGGTCATGACCCTTTCCACACCGAGTTTTGTACCGTATAAAAAGTTCCCCGGCAGAGTATTACGGGTGACGTAAAAGAGGCTCGAGTAGCCAAAAATGGCAAAAAATAGCGCCCAGATACCGTAATCGACGGCTTTTTTCACCAAACCAACTGTTACCAATTTAATCATAATAATCATTATTAAAGGTTTTTTTCAGAATGTCAAATATAAGCAATTATTAATTCGGCAAGAACTATATTCTGATAATTTTAGTGTTTGTTTACGAAAGACGTGTTAAAATGAAAGGATGAAACCGCGAACCTTTGTCCTGAAAAACGGCCTGCAAGTGGTCTTGATAGATACAAAAACTTTCCCGACCATGACGACGTTATTGCTTATCGGAGCCGGAAGCCGCTATGAAAACGGGAAAAATAACGGAATCGCCCATTTTTTTGAGCACATGGCTTTCAAAGGCAGCAAAAAATACCCGAATTCTTTTGTGATTTCTTCAACGATTGAGGGCAAGGGAGGGATTTTTAACGCTTTTACCAGCAAAGACCACACCGGTTATTGGATCAAGTCGCCGGTTGACCATTTCGAGACGGTGATTGATGTCGTCGCCGATATGGTTCTCAACTCCAAACTTGATCCCGTTGAAATTGAAAAGGAAAAAGGCGTCATCAAGGAAGAAATCAACATGTACGAGGATACCCCGCAACGAAAAGTCGGCGAAATGTTTGAAAGCCTTTTGTATAAAGGCAATCCTTTGGGTTTTGATATTGCCGGCGTTAAAGAAACCATCGATTCTTTTGATAGGACTACTTTTACCGACTACATAAAAAATCTTTATCATCCGGAAAATGCCGTATTAATTGTAGCTGGTGGGTTAGCAGGGAACGGTCGCAATAATTCTCTGCAAGATTATTTAAAAAAAATCGGAGAAAAATTTAAAAATTGGAAAAGCGGCAAACGTGAAATATTCTTACCGATGAATGAAAGCCAATCAAAGCCTCAAATGTTAATTAAGTATAAAAAAACCGAGCAAGCCCATTTTTGCCTAGGTTTTAGGGCCTTTTCTTTTCAAGACAATAGGAAGTATGCCCTTAACGTGTTGGCGATGATTCTTGGAGGAGGGATGTCGTCACGGCTTTTCATGGAAGTGCGGGAAAAGCGTGGCCTCTGCTACTACATCTCGACCGGCGCCGAATTGTATGGCGACGTCGGTAATTTTGTCACCCAGGCCGGAGTGACGATCGACGCCAGCAAAGTTAAAGAAGCGATCAGCACCATTTTAAAAGAGCACAAAAAAATCAGCAGCGGCGGTGTCAAAGAGGATGAATTGGAGAGAGTCAAGGAATTGCTTAAAGGCAGAATATTGCTGTCTTTGGAAGATTCGTCCAACGTGGCGTCTTTTATCGGCACGAAAAAACTTTTGCAGGATAAAATTGAAACGCCTGAGGAAGCGATCGAAAAAATCATGGCCGTAAAAAGTCAGGAAGTTATTGCTTTAGCAAAAGAATTGTTTGTCAATCGAGGATTGAATCTGGCTTTGATCGGTCCATTCAAAGATAGCGATTTTGCCGGATTTGACTTCACCATCTAACGATCAAGCTATTTTGTGTCTTATGCTGCGAGATAAAAGAGTTTTTAGCGTTCCTATAAAGAACGATTTAGGCTTATTTAAGCCCTAATGTTTTATATGTTATGGGATTGATGGCGATTCAGTACTTACTGATCATTATTTTTCCGTCATCGTGTACAATAGACATATGGAAGTGTTAGTTTTTTTTATTGGGGCTTCAATAGGCTCTTTTTTAAACGTATTGATAGACCGTTTGCCTAAGAATGAGTCGATTAATGGCAGAAGCCATTGCGATTTTTGCGGGAAAAAATTAACTCCTTTTGATCTAATCCCTATTTTCTCCTTTATTTTTTTGGGTGGAAAGTGTCGCTTCTGCCACAAAAAATTGAGCTGGCAGTATCCGGGAATAGAAATCTTGACAGGTTTAATCTTCTTGGTAATTTTCAATTTACAATTTCCGGTTTCCAGTGAATTTTCAATTTACAATTTCCAGTTTTTAAAACTCGTCAGTTTTTGGGGAATTGCTTCGAGCTTAATCGTAATTTTCTTTTCCGACCTGAAGTATCAGTTGATTTCTGATTGGATTTTATTGTCTCTTTTTATGTTTTCCTTGCCCGCCGTAGTCTTGACGAAGGCGGGTCTAATTAATTCAATAGTTTCCGGTTTGATTGTCAGTCTTCCGATTTTCCTCATTTATTATATTTCTCATGAACGTGCGATGGGTCTTGGTGACGTCTATTTAGCCGGAATAATCGGATTTTTACTCGGTTGGAAAGCTGGTTATTTAGCTCTATACAGCGCATTTATTACGGGAGCAATTTTTGGATTAGGTTTGATGATTTTTAAAAAAAAAGGCATGAAAACTAAGATTGCTTTCGGGCCGTTTATCGTTTTAGGTACTTTCCTGATGATGTTTTGGGGTGAAAGGATTATTCAGATAATCAAAAAAATATACGGCTTTTAAACGTTGTCGGGCAATTAAAGACTATGGAGATATCTTTACAGTTGGGGAAACTTCTTTGGTAGGCGTTTTACTGGGTGTCTTGACGTTCTTTTCTGGGGTTGGTGTCGGGCTAGGGTTTTGGATCAATAGCGGTCCGACGTTGATAATTTTATTGTCTCCCGGCCGGTAAAGAATCGCCAGTTTGGCATTGACGTAAAGTATCACCCGATCGCCGTTTTGGGCATTGGCGAAGAAAGGTTGTGTCTTCAACTTTGAAGCGTCGACGACGGTCGCCAAAGTCGGCTGCTCCTTGGTCGGCAACAGCATGAACTTGCCGATTTTATTTAAAGTCTGATTGATGTCTTCCTGGGCAGCTTTGTTTGGATTATTGATGATCGTGTTGAGATTCTGGTATTTGCTATAAAAATAATAGGTGACTCCGCCTAAAGCTAAGACTATGACTATCAAGACTATGAAAAAGAATTTTTTCATGTATTCATACATGATAAAGTAAGTTTTTTAGGAAATCAATAGATAAATTATTTCAAGTTTTGCAGATACAGATAATCGTTTTGAATTATAGCGTTGTCGGGAAAATTGGGAATGGCCGTATCCTGTAAAAACTTTTTGGCTTCGGCATATTTTTTTACCCTAATCAGTAAGGTCGCCAGGTTTTCGACGGCCAAGTAATATTTGCCGTTTTTGATTGCTTTTTTATAGTCATTTTCGGCTTTTGAAAAATCGCCTTGTCGCTCGGCAATGGCGCCCAGGTTGTTCCAATTCGTCCACCAATACGGAGCAAGTCGGGCCGACGCTTCAAAGTGGCTTTTTGCCTCGGCAAAGCGCCCGGCCCGGAATAGTTCGACACCGAGATTGTTTTCGAGATCAAAACTATTTTTAACGATTCTTTCGTCGTGGCCAAAAAGGGTCAAGCCGTCTTTCCAGTCTAATGTTCGGGTGAAAGTCCGTACGGACATGACCGCGACGATAATTACCAAAATGATTTTTACAGACGTTAAATTTATATAGTCTTTTAAGATGGCGCCGATACATCCTATCAGACCGATCATCGGGAGGTAAAACCAGCGGTCGGCCACCGTCATGTCGAGTGGAAAAATCTGCAGGTGGATTCCCAAGGCAAAGACGAACCAAAGGAAGAAAAAAATATACAACTTACCGGATGACCGGTCGTTCCTATTGATGAGAAAATATCCGCAGGCTAAAACGATAAAAAAAACCAGGTCAAAAGCCGCCGGTGCGAAGAATCCGGAAAAGTCAATTTTGGGGACAATAAAATGCTGGCTGATGGCAAGCGATGACGGCCAAAAAAAGCGGCTCACGTAGTAGAAAATAATTTCGGGAACCGTCTGCATCCTTTCAGCAAATCCGGCCCGGCTTATAGGCGACAAATTTTGTTTTTGAAGTCCGATATGGGCGACGCCGAAGCGCATAAAGGCATAGAATCCAACAGAAAGAAAAGCGGCCAAAACAAAGGCTATCGATTCGTCTTTTTTTCGGAAGATCAATACGTATGTAAGAATTATCGCAAAAAATACGACGCCGGTCTCTTTCGAGAGAAGCGACAATAAAAGAAGGAAAGCGACGGCAAAAAAACGTTCGAGCTTGTGTCCTTTGACGACGATTAAAAACGCCAGCAAACCGAAAAAAGTGAAAAGAACGTCCTGGAGCGAGGCGCTATATACGACCGCTTCGGTCAAAAGCGGGTGGACCAAGAATATCAAAGATCCCGCCGCCGCCGGCCCAAGGACACCTGCGAGGTGTGCTTTATGGCCTAGCAAGGCCTTAAAAAGGTAATAGAATATCAAAAATACTAAAACGGCGTTCGTGATGTGGATTACCAACTGGAAGAGATGAAAATAAAAAGGATTCGGTCCGAACATCGCATACAGAATCGCGAACGAAAAAGTCATCAGCGGTTTGTAATAAAGACCCGTCAACGAGGTCGAAGCGCCGCCGTTATTGAAAGTGCTGCCGGTGAAAAACGTCGGCCAATCAGCCAAAGAATGTATCGCCGTATTGGCCAAAATCTGCTCTTCATCGTCCCATACGAAAGTGTCTTTGAGGGAGTGAAAATATAGAAAAAATCCCAAGATTACAATCAAAAATACGAAAAACCGGCGGGACTTGAACATAAGCACGTCTCACGGGAAAATTTTTAATTTAAAATTTAACAAAAAATTAGTTATGGCGCAACCGTCGGAGTCGCACTGGCTACCGGAGTGATTTCCAAAGTAGCTGACGGCGTTGCCGTGGCTACCGTCGGTGTTGTCGTTGGTGTCGCACTGGCCACCGGGGCCTGCCCCTCGAAGCCCGTAGGGCGAAGTGGGGTCGGTGATGGCTGGGCTGAAGGCGTGGCTGTCGCCTGGGCTCCCAGTATATCTTGTATCACGGAAGTACTCTTGGTGATACTGTCGCCATTGGTCGCAAAAGCCATCCAGTTGTAGCTGAAATCCTTTACCGCCATGTTAGGCAATTTGATGGTAAATCCTTTATTGGTGACGTTCTCAAGATATGCTTGTTGACCGTCCGCTATAAAAGTTTGGTCGGTTGAACTATTGACGAGATTGAATGTCACGATAGGCGTCTTTGGATATGGCGAGTCAAATACGACGTCGACGTGGTCGCTGTAAGTCGAAATAATAGCGGTCCCGGCCGTATTTTTACTCATCATCGGCGCCTGGTCAAAGGAGACATTGCCGTGGAAAATCACATTGTTGAAGAATTCCGCCAGAGCCTTAAAGACCGCCGGACCTTGGAACTCGACATTGGTCTTGAATGTCAGGGCATCGCTATTTATAAGTTCATTGATATCCAGTTTTTTGTAAAGTCCGTGGACGGCGCCGTCGCTCATGATCTTTTCGACATATGGCTGGAGCAGGTCGCCCGGGGCAAATCCGGCCGATTCAAAGGAAGGAATCTGGAATCCGGCCGTCTTGGCGATGTAGCTCCAAGCTCCGGCATTGCGGATATATAGTCGTCCATCGGTCGAATCGAATCCGATTAACCCGTTGACGGCCGTATCGGTAAAGTCGGTATCGGAGATGGTGCCGGCTTTGGTAAATGTCGCCAATCCACCGGAAGTGGCATTGACTAGTCCATGATTGGCGATCGAGAATTTCATGACTCCTGACGATGACGCATCGATGATGTCGCCACCCAAAGGATTATTCACAATCATCGCCGGGTTCCCGCCGTTGCCTTTTTCCACATCCAGTCCGGCGAGGGGGGCGGTGGTGCCGATACCTAACAAACCACCCGATATCACAACGTTGCCTCCTTGGAATAAATGAGCATATGTATTTGTATAATAACTACCACCGTTATAGATATTTGTTCCCAATCTGCCAGTTTGACCAAAATAGATATATCCGTCAGTTGCACCACTTGGTCCAAGCGTACCGACAGTACCACTACCATTGACATATAATCCATTTGCTCTCGCAGTTCCATTTACATCAAGTAAATAGCTTGGGCTTGTCGTCCCGATGCCGACGTTGCCATTCATATCGATCCTCATTCGTTCGATGTTTGCAGTTGAATTAGAGCGGGTATAAAAACTAAGATATCCACCATAAGTTCCGTCTGTGCCGTCGTTTTTCAATCCAGCTATACCTGCCCAGTTAGCTAAAGCACCTGAGCCGTTATAAATACCACCAAAATCTAATACGCCACCCTTATCTGCTGCTACAGCATTATTACTTACCAGAGAAAGAGTCCCCCACCCAGAATCAGGTCTGGTGGTTGAAGCTCTGACGTCCAAAGCTCCATTTGGGCTTGTGGTGCCGATACCGACGTTACCTGTTCCTCCCGGAATTATAGTGAAGTTCTCATTGGTTCCAGTAACAATCGATGTGGCTACATTAGAAAATCTTAGAGTATTATTTAATACCATTCCACTATTTGAATTAACAGTATTCGCGGCAACATTTACATATGGTCCTGCAGACGTATCTTGTTCTATTTGCGAACCCCAGGCATAAAATGGAAAAGTTCCACAACCTCCTCCGCTAAGAGTCAATCTGACATTACCGGTTGCTGAACTGAATGTTTTACTAACCTGTATTCTTTGCCAAGTTGACGACGATGAGGTCAAATTAAAACTAGTGGAGGCTGATTGGTTTGTTCCGCTATCGTTATCGATTTTTAGATTGACTCCAAAAGCAGTGCCCGTACCTTTTATATAGACGCTTGCTGTAAACGTTCCGCTTCCTGCTGCAGTAGCAGTGCTTTGATAGATATTTCCACCTTGGCAAGCGCCTGAATTAATGGAAATATAGGCACCTGTCGTGTCTCCAATAGGAGAAGTTGTCGAGTTAGGAGTAACTGTTACATTACTTTTAGTCCAAGCTGCGTTATCAAATTGTTGTGAATATATTAATAAATTAGCATATTGACCTAATCCACCATTCGGTGTATTTAAATTATTTAAAAGATATAAATCTCCTAAATGATTTGCAGTCATAACGTTTGCGTTTGTACTATCTTCTATTTGTAGTATGGGTGTGGCGGTTGTTTGACTGCTATTAGCTATTAATTGAAATGCCAAAGTGCCGCTGGAAGCTGCTGGCTGGAGAGAAGCGGTTAAGTTTCTACTACCACCACCAGATTCTATTAAGGATAACGCATTAGATCCGCTTAGTTGTACTATAAATTGACTATCTAAACCGCCGGCAAAACCCGTTCCTGTACCACCGGCTATTAACGATGCTGATAGCTGGTCAGACCCGCTCCCATTAAGCGCGTAAAAATTAATATTAGAGCTAGTACTTGTTGCTTTTCTTAATAATAAATCACCGCCAGAGCTAACACTGGTTAAAACTAATCCGCTACTTGATTGCCATTGTTGCAAATCACCGGATTGGTTGATAACACCTTTGATTATTTGGCCGATTTGTCCAACGGCCCCAGTGTTGGAAATTTGAAGAAGAGCTCCAGGATTTGTTGTTCCAATGCCGACAAGACCACTATTTGTACTACCACCAACGTAAAGTGTATTACCGTAAAATTTTGTATAGTCTTTCCAGATGCTTAATGGAACATTGCTATCAGCTACAAAATCGGCGATAGGTATGTTGCTTCCTCCCCAAGTACTTTGAACATATAAGTTGTAGCCACTGGATGGCGCACCACTTATATGGACTTGATTTGTGGGATTACTCGTCCCAATCCCAACATTCCCATTATTCGCAATCGTGAATTTTGTAGATCCGGACGCCGAGGCAGTGAAGATGTCGCCACCTAAGGGATTATTTACAATCATCGCCGCATTACCACCATTGCCTGTTTCTACGTCCAATCCTGCGGCGGGGGCGGTGGTGCCGATGCCGACGAGACCGGAAGAATTAATGATCATATTTACTGTACTGCTTGATCCAGCGACCCTAAAATTAATATTGCCATTGTTTTGAGAGCCTCCGTTGGTACTAAGATTTAATCCGCCATAGACATTTAGACCACCTCCGTTATTGGTGTTCATATAGCTGTCGTTATTTCCAAAAACATTGATAAACCCTCCATTTCCAACACTAGAGAATTGAATATATGGTTGGTTCCTACCTCCAGATGGCCCATAGATCGTTGATGTGGCGTTGTTCCCAGTAAGACCTAAATTTCCACTCGTATCCACATAAGCAACATTAGTTGCGTTATGTCCATAGATGGTGAGAGGGTAGTTGGTTGCCGGAGCCGAGGTGGCGCCGCTGTAGCCGAGGATGATATCTCCCTCAGCGTCAATCAGAGCTTTCTGGTATCCGGCAAGAGCCAGTCCGAGGAGTTGTCCATTGGCAGCAGATGTCGTCGGGTTGATTAAGACGCTGGCTTGGGCGATGGTCGTGTCGGTTGGCGGATAGGAGAAGGTGGTCTGTCCTGAGAATGATTGTGAAGAGTTTGAATTTATGTTGGCGACCCAGAGATTGTTGAACCGTTTGTCCGATGCTCCAAGGTCACTCCCCAGGTCGGTATTGGGAAGTAGGCTCGTGCCGTTGGCAATTCTTCCCATGAAAGTCAAGGCGTCTGAGGCAGATGAGCCCAGAGTGACCGGACCGGACAAAGTACTGGTGCCAACGACATTTAGGGCGCTTGTTGGAGAGCTGGTTCCGATGCCGACATAGTCTGATGAGGTTGTCAGGTAGACGTTTGATCCGATGTTGGTCCACCCGGCAGCGATATTGGGATTGTTGGATGATATCGTCAGCTTCTTGTTGGTCGAGTCGGTCGTCAGCGCTACTCCTGTTCCGGCGACAAACGTCAGGGTGTCTGAGTTACTTCCGGCGGCGATGGTATTTTGTCCTGAAACGGCAAAGTTCTTGAAGATATACTGGGATGATCCGAGGTCTGAGTTGGTGATAGTCAGTCCCGACACGGAAATGCCTGTCCCGGCGGCAAGCGAGAGTGAACCGGTCGATCCTCCAAGCGACGTCACCCCTGTATTTGTTATCGTCGGCGACTGTCCATCGCCTATTGATATTCCCGTTCCGGACTTGACGCCGTAGAGGATGTTTGCGGCGGTGATGGTTCCATTTCCCAGATTGATCGAGTTGGCTTTTAAAGTATTGAAGATGGAGTCTCCCTGGATGGTTATCCCTTGCTTGGCGGTCAGATTCTTGTTGAAGATGGCGTCGAGGTTGAAGGTGACATTGTCGTTGGAATCAGGAGTGGAGGTTGAGGCGCCAAGGACATTGGGATCTGAGTTAACGGGTTCACGAGTTAACGAGTTTGAGGAAATATTTCTATGATTTCCCAAGGCAAAATTAACCACATTATGGACGCCAGTATTCCAGGAGGAGTTGAAGGCGAGGATGAAGGCGGTGATGGCGGATAGAACGAAATTCATTGA
>JAMCTE010000032.1 GCA_023381015.1 Patescibacteria group bacterium
TTATTAATTATTTTTTTAAATATGAAAAATGCAACTAGTTACATAAAGGTCGCTTCCCACGAAGCTGTTAAGGGAAAAGTTAAAAAAGTTTTACTGCTTTATTCCGGTGGTTTAGATACCTCGGTGATGTTGAAGTGGATTCAGGATCAGTACCAGGTTCCTGTTATTACTTTGACATTAGATATCGGTCAGCAAAAAGACGACCTGGAAGCCGTTAAAAAAAAGGCTCTAAAATTCGGGGCCGTCAAAGCGATCGTTCTTGATGCTAAAGAAGAGTTTGCCAATGAGTTTCTTGCCGCCGGGATTAAAGCCAATGCTTCTTATCAAGGCGACTATCATCTATCAACGCCTATGGGTCGTGCCGTCCTGGCTAAAAAAGCCGTTGAGGTTGCTAAAAAAGAAAAGGCAGACTGCATTGCCCACGGTTGCACTGGAAAAGGCAATGACCAGGTGAGACTTGAAGGTTATATTCTGACATTTGCGCCGGCCATGAAAGTCATTGCCCCGGTGCGGGAATGGGCAATGGACAGAAATGAAGAAATCAAATATGCCCAAAAACATGGCATACCGGTTCCGGCAACATTAGGTTTCCCCTACAGCGTTGATGACAATATGTGGGGCATGACCTGGGAGGGTGGTGAAATAGAAAGTCCCAATTTAATCGCACCGGTAGAAAAATTTCTCACCACCTACACATTGGCAAAAAATGCACCGGACAAAGAAGAGTTTGTTTCTCTCTCTTTTGTTAAAGGCATCCCAACAGCGTTGAACGGAAAAAAAACGTCTTTGGCCAAATTAATTATTGAGCTAAACAAAATTGCCGGGAAACATGGAGTTGGCGTTGCTCACCTTTTTGAAGATCGTCTTGTCGGTTTAAAAAACGGCGGTATCTACGAACTGCCTGCGGCAAACGTTATTATTAAGGCTCATAAACATCTGGAAAAATATGTTTCCACCAGACAACTCAATGAGCTCAAAGAAATAATGGATACAAAATGGGCTTATCTTTGTTACGCAGCTCTTTGGTATGACCCGGTAATGCAGGCGATTAATGCTTTTAATGACAAGGTCAACGAAAAAGTTACCGGTGACGTTACCGTGAAACTATATAAAGGTAGCGCCAAGGCGGTAGCAATGAAATCGCCGTTTGGCTTGGACCATACGTCGTTCAATAATGGCGAAGGTTATGGGTTCAATGTAAACGCCAGTGCAGGGTTTATAGAAATTTATTCTCTGCAGATGAAATTAGCCAATCAAAAAAAGTGAGGCCGATTATGTTATCATAATAACCATGATTAAAGAACAAATCATAAAAGATCTAGAAAAAGCTTTAGCAAATCTCGGCGGCAAAGAAGTCCAAGTTGACCTTCAGCCGCCGGGTAATGCTGACTTTGGAGACTACTCTACCTCAGTGGCTCTTAAATTAACAAAGCTCCTTAAAAAAAATCCTTTGGCAATAGCGGAAGAAATTAAAAAAGTTTTTCCAAAAAACGATTTGATTGAAAAAATTGAAGTTGTCAAACCGGGATTCATCAACTTTTGGATTGCCAACGACACTTTAATTAATCGTAATCTACAAACGAGCAACTATAAGTTTGAACTTCTGGAATTTCACTTGGGCAAAAATAAAAAGATCATGGTCGAATTCGCCCATCCGAACACGCTAAAACTTTTCCATATCGGGCATTTCCGGAACATTTCGACAGGCGAGTCGGTCGTCCGGATTCTCGAGGCGGTCGGTAACAAGGTAATCCGCTCCAATTATCAAGGCGATGTCGGTTTGCACATTGCCAAATGTTTATACGGAATTCGCCACTCCTCATTGGAAACAAAAAAGTTAAAGAATCTTAACGATAAAATCGCCTTTATCGGAAAAATGTACACGGCTGGAACCCGCGCTTATGAAGACGACGCCAAAGCCAAAGAAGAAATCCTAAAAATAAACAAAATGATCTACGACGAAGATCCGGAGATAATGCCGCTATGGAAGGAAACCCGCGAATGGAGCCTTGAATACTTTAATGAGGTCTATAAAAGAGTTTATAGCCATTTCGACAGATGTTATTTTGAAAGTGAATTTTATAAGAGAGGTACCGAGGTGAGCTTAAAAGCCTTAAAGGAGGGGATTCTCGAGAAAAGCCAAGGCGCGATCGTCTTCAACGGTAAAAAATACGGGCTCGACACCAGAGTTTTCATCAATTCGCTTGGCTTCCCCACTTATGAAGGAAAAGAAATGGGATTGGCTGAAAAAGAGTTTTCCGACTGGGGAGAACTCGATAAAAACATCCACGTTGTCACTCCGGAGCAAACAAGTTTTTTCAAAATCACTTTTAAAGTCGAGGAGTTGATCGACGAAAAAAAATACAAGGACAAACAGTATCATCTCGCCTACGAATGGGTAAAACTCAAGGAGGGTAAAATGTCTTCCCGGGAAGGCAACATAATCGAAGCCAACTGGTTGATCGATCAAATAAAAGCCAAGATCGCCAAGCAGTTTAAATGCGACGATGCCACTGTCGAAACTTTGGCGGTCGCTTCGGCAAAATATTCTTTTCTGAAAAACAGCCCGCAAACCGTCATCCACTTCGACATTGACGAATCGATCTCGGTCGAAGGCAATTCCGCTCCTTACCTGATCTATACTTATGTCAGATGCCATTCAATTCTTAGCAAAATTTCCGACCCTCCAAATCACCAACACGTTACTTCAAAAATGGTTAAGCAAGATGAGTCAAATCTATTGAGAAAACTTCACCAATTCCCGGAAGTCGTCCTGAAAGCGGCACAAGGTTATTCTCCAAACTTCATCGCCACTTATCTTTATGAATTGTCATCCCAGTACAACCTTTTTTATCAGAAGAATCCTATTCTAAAGGCTGATCCGGAAACTAAAGAGTTAAGATTAATGCTCACTAAAGCAACCGCCAATATTATTAAGAAAGGTTTGGAATTACTGGGAATAAAGACTGTTGAACGGATGTAAAATACTAAATAACAAATCTCAAATTACAAATAAATATTAAGGTTTAAAATTTCAAATTTATAAATTATTTGTAACTTGGAATTTATAATTTAGGATTTTTTATATGGCTTTTTTTGTTTGTTCAAACTGCGGCTTCGGATCGGTCAGCTGGTACGGCAAGTGTCCTGACTGCGGAAAATGGAACACATTGAAGGAGAGACCCGATTTCTCAAAGGATTCTTCCCGAAAGAAGGAATCTTTGAAAAAAATCTCCATCACTCCACTAAAAAAAATCAAATCTCAAGTCAAATCTAGGATCAAAACCGGGATTTTTGAATTCGATCGCGTCCTGGGCGGCGGTTTCGTACCGGGCGAAGTCATTCTTCTTACCGGCGAGCCGGGGATCGGCAAGTCGACCTTGATCCTCCAGGCTTTGAAAAAAATCCGCACCTTGTATATATCCGGAGAGGAGTCAGGAGAACAGGTAAAAAACCGGGCCGACCGGTTGGGCGTTGACCTGGATGACTTTTTGTTCTCAAACGACCTACAGGTCGAAGGTATCGTCGAATCGGCAACAGAAATGAAGGAAGGAATCGACATCGTGGTGATCGATTCCATCCAAACCGTTTATTCAAAAGACATCGAAGGCGCCACCGCCAGCATCAGCCAACTCAAAGAGGCCACCAAACTCCTGGTCAACTTCGCCAAAAGAAATAGCGTTGCCGTCATCCTGATCGGTCACATCACCAAGGAGGGTGAAATCGCCGGTCCGAAAAGCCTAGAACATTTCGTCGACGCCGTCCTGAATTTCGAAGGCGAAAAAATATCCAACTACCGGCTGATCAGGGCTTCGAAAAACCGCTTCGGCGGCACCGACGAGATCGGCATTTTCGAAATGACCGAAAAAGGCCTGAAAGAAATCGACAATCCGCTGGTATTTCTGGAAGATAAAAAATCTCTTGAACCTGGCAAGGCAATCGTCGGCGTCTCCGAAGGAAAAAGGCCTTTGTTTTTCGAAATCCAGACCTTAGCCGTACCGACGGTACTGGCTGTTCCCCGCCGCGTCGTCAAAGGCTTCGATTATAATAAAGTTCTTCTCCTTTTGGCGGTGGTAAGAAAAAACCTCAACCTTTCTCTGGACAGTTTCGACATCTACGTCAACGTCGTCGGCGGCGTTTCTATCAAAAGCACCAGCGCCGATTTAGGATTAATCGCTTCATTGATTTCGTCATTCAGGAATATTCCGATCGATCCGTCTAGCCTATTTATCGGTGAAGTCGGCCTGTTGGGCGAAATAAGAAAAAGTTTTTTCGAGGAAAAAATCGTTGCTGAAGGCAAACGGTTGGGTTTCAAAAAGATCTTTTCGAGTAGAAACGTCGTTTCGGTAAAAGACCTGAAAAATTTTATACCGATTGCAAAATCGACCATGAAGATCAACCCTTCCAAATCTGGAAAGATAATCTAGAAAGACGCTTTGTTGGTAAAAACTTTCTTTATTACCGATTTCTTACCGTTGGCACCCGTCAGCTCGATTGAGAGAGTATTACTACCGTCGTGAAGTGGAAAATCGTAACTGAAAACTCCGTCTTTGTTTTGATATATCCTTTGTCCGCTGATCATGACGGTGGCATCCTTGTCTGTTTGCCCGATGACCGTTATCCTGTCTTCGTGAACGAAACTCGTCGTTTTCGGCGAAATGATAGTCAGGTTAGGGGGTGAAAAATACAATAAAAGTTGATAACCAAAGTACGACAAAAAAAACAGGATCAGAATCACGAAACCCAACCTCAATATTTTTTTCGTTTCCGGGGCCAAGTAATTTTCCGATACTTTTTTTTTGAACCTGACTTCTTCCTTTTTCTCGTAATCCCTCCTAAAAAAAGCCAGGATTTTTTTTTCGTCCAAACCGACAAGGCGGGAATAATTTTTTATGATGCCGGTAATGTAGATTTTAGAGGAAAAAAACTCCCAGTTGTTTTCTTCGACAGCGTGCAAATATTTTTCCCTGACTTTTATCTTTTTTTCTATGTCCTGTAAAGTCAGACCTTTGTTGAGCCTTTGTTTTTGAAGGATTTCACCAACGGTTAACATTATCTCAAAACTCAAATCATAGATTTCAAATCCAAATCTTAAATCTAAAATCCTTTTAATTTAATCGATTTGAGTTTTTAGTTTTGGTTTTGAGTTTTAGGTTCTAATATTTAAGATTTATTATACCCTGCCCGTATATTCGCCTGTTTCTGGATTGATGGAAACGGTTTCTCCGACTTTTATAAATAGCGGTACCATGACGATTGCGCCCGTCTCTACCTTGACCGGTTTTTTGGCGCCACTGACAGTATCGCCTTTATCGGCCGTCTCGGCCTCTACGACTTTGAGCTTGACGCTCATCGGCGGTCTGATGGTGAGCGGCTTTTCGTCATGAAGATAAACGTACATTTTGTCGCCTTCCTTGAAATATTTATAGACGTCGCCAACTATATTCAACGGCAGGGAAAATTGGTTATAGGTCCGTTCATCCATAAAATACAGATTTTCGTTGTCGTGATAGAGATACTGCATTTCGATCGACTGGACGTCCAAAACTTCGACCTGCTCGTTCGATTTATAAGCATATTCGATATTTTTTCCGGAAATCAGATTTTTGATCCTCGCTTTCATCAGGGCCGACCCTTTCCCTGGAGAATAAAAATCTGCCTTCTGAACCTGCCAAATCTCCCCGTTGTGATAAACAAACTCTCCTTTTTTTAGATTACCAGCGTTTGTCCTCATAGTAAGAAACTAGAAAATTGAAAATTCAAATTTTTAACTTATGTTAATTAATTTTAACTCATCGACCGATTCGACTCCAGCGAAAATCATCACTAACCTTTCAAACCCGATTCCCGCTCCGGTGCAATCAGGAAGCCCATATTTTAACGCCTCGATAAAGCCTTTGTCAATCGCATGATCAACCATTTTTCCCTTTTTTCGTTTTGTCGATTCGCTGACAAATCTTTTTTCCTGTTCTTTATAATCGTTCAGCTCCGTGCAAAAACCACCTACCTCCAAACCATTCATATAAAATTCGCAGCGCTCGGCAACCCTACCGTTCTTGGAAATTTTAGCTAGAGACGCTACCTGCTTCGGATAGTCGTAAAGCAGAGTGGCTCGGCCATTTTTTCCCAGTTTAGGTTCGACTTCGTTGGCGATGATTTGCGAAAACATATCTTCATAGTTAGCACCTTCTACTTCATATCCCTTACTGGATGCTTTCTTAAAAAACAGTTTCTCGTCAAACAACTCTTTTTCGTTAATCCCCGCGAATTTCTCGAATGCTTCAGCCACGGAAAATTTCTCCCACCTGTCAATGTTTATACTAATTTCGGAGG
>JAMCTE010000033.1 GCA_023381015.1 Patescibacteria group bacterium
AAACAAAAATTCTCTTAATGAATTTACTTTACACCTCTGAGGTGGAAATATAATTATTGAATAATATTTTCATAAAAAAACTGAAGATGTCCCTGATGGAGCATTACATGTTCAAGACTAATAGTCAAAAATTCTTTCGGAGAATATTTTTTACCATACCAATCTATTTTTGATTCTTTTACTTCCCTGTCCTCAAAAAGCCTAACAAAATATACGGTTAGATTTTCATATAAAGAAACTAAAGAACCATATGGTAAAGATTCAATTTCATATGCAGAAGGTAATCTAACGATATCTTTTGCGGTTTTTGAAGTTTTATCTATTCTATTAACGACATTAATCACCTGATGACGCAAATCTGCTTCCATTGAGCTATTTTGTCGACCATTTATATCTACTTGTCGTAGTTCAGTTGGAATATCAGAAAATGACTTTTCGTTAACATAAGACTGATCAAGAATTGAGGTCAATAAAGGTCTTAAGCTTTTTGGGAGTTTTTCTATATTTAGTCTTTTCAAAGCATCCTTTATAAACCATAGACTAATTTTATCCGTATACGTTTTTTGAGGATTATGATGTTTTCCATTACCAAGCGCAGTATTCAATCTATTAGGTCTTTCCACACCAAAATAATCCATATATTTTATCAATACACCTATTTGTTGAACTGTCTGCAAGTCATATCCAAGCATCTCATTTTCCGGTGTTTCGGATTGAGAAATTACATCAGCTATTAAATTATGTTGTAGTTGTAATAATTGATGATTAGTTAAGCATTTTAAATCATCTGTAGCAAATGTATCCTCTATATTTCTTGATTGAAGTAAATTAAGGGTTTCAATTTCCAATAATTTTCTTACTGAAGTGTTTTCTTTTCCATTAATTGGCTCATTCTGAGGTAGTGTATCAAGAATTGCTCTTTTGACTCTAAAATTTCTAGATAACCTTTGTTTAAGAAATTCACCATAACTTAGTTTACCAAATTCAATAGTAAGATAATTTTTTGGCTCAAACCATAAGGCTATTTTTTGTGGAAACGGTTGATGTTTTCTTTGCTCATGCATAGAGGGTAATTATACTATAGGTTATGTCAAAATTCAAATATGTCTACTCAAGTTTTTTTATTTTTAGATACCCTTTTTATACCGTCTCATTTGTCTCACTTCGCTTTGCTCAGTGTAAACATTTTCCTTCGACTTCGCTCAGGATAAAAGCCTGGAGATGATACGATATTCCTAGCGAGTTATCCCACTTCTCAGGTACTGTATAGTACCTGATTCGAGGGACAAGTAAGGACGGTTACGGCCTTGACCGACACGCTCAACACAAAGAAGAGCTTACTACTTGCAACCTACGAATGGTAGAATCTGACTATGGCAACACAACGTAAAATCGTACCGGGCGGGATAGACGAGTATATAAAGAAATGTCCTGCGGAAGTTCAAGGCAGTCTCAACAAAATCCGCTCGGCAATACGCCGTGTTGTTCCCGACGCGACAGAAACCCTCAGTTATTTTCAGTTCCCGGGTTATCACTTTGACGGAGACTACTTTTATAATGGCATGTTTGCCTGGTTTAGCTATAAATCGCCTTTTATAAGGCTACATGTCTATCCGGAAGTCATCAAGAATAATGGAAAAAAACTTCAGGAATTCACTAAAGGAGCCGGGGCCGTATATTTTCCACAGGAAAAACAGATATCTATGGAGCTTGTAGAAAAACTCGTCCGCGAAAGCCTGCGGGCGATGAAAAACAGATCTAAAGCAAAGAAATAACGGTTTTCAAAAATTATATAGCAAATCTCACGTCTTTTAGGCAGAATAAATTGTTCAAACCTTCTCCTGGTCTTTGTGAGTATATTTGGAGTCGGTGACGTTACCTGTGTTTAGAGCCTGTTTTGGCTCGATATACAAAAGGTGGGTCTCGACAGGCGCTTCGGTCATGTGCTCAAGGAGATGTGGAATGATGACAAACTCCCCTTCCCCGACGTGGACGTCCCGGTCCCTGAAATGCACGATCAAATGTCCTTTCAATACATAAAACAGTTCATCTTCCTTGGCATGATGGTGCCAGACGAACTTGTCTTTGATCTTGACCAGCTGGACCTTGTCGTCATTCATCTCGCCGGCGATTTTCGGATCCCAGTATTTATTTATCAAATCTAATTTTTTCTTGGTGTTGATCACTTTTACGCCGCTGCTGTCTTGTCTCATATGAATCCATTATAGCAAAACGGTTAGTTATAATAACTCATGGCCAATTTTTGGAAAAAACTCGGCAAACCGTTTTTGGTGCTCGCCCCGATGGACGACGTGACCGACTATGTTTTCCGCGAAATCATCAGCCGCCTCGCCAAACCCGACGTCATGTTCACCGAGTTCACCTCGGCCGACGGACTGATGTTTGAAAAAAACGAACACGGTTTTCAAAAACTCAAATTTTCGGAAAGGCAACGTCCGGTCGTCTCCCAGATCTGGGGAGGCAACCCGGAGACCATTTCCAAAGCCGGCTCGATCGTCGAAAAAATGGGCTTCGACGGGATCGACCTTAACATGGGCTGCCCCGACCGCAACGTCATGAAAAAGCACGGCGGCGCCGGGATCATCGGCAACTACGAGCTGGCGGCAACGGTAATCTCCGCCGCGAAAAAAGGCGCGCCGTCGCTCCCTCTCAGCGTCAAGACCAGGCTGGGAAACGAAAAGACAGACATGGCCGACTGGATATCTTTTTTGTTGAAACAAAACCTCGACGCCCTGACCGTCTATGCCAGGAAGCCCGAGCAACTGTCAAAGGGCCCGACCTTCTGGGACGACATCGGTAGGATCGTCAAGATGAGAAACGAACTGGCGCCGGGGACGACCGTCATCGGCAACGGCGACATCAAATCGTACGAGGAGGCGATGGATAAGTACAAAAAATATGGCGTCGACGGACTGATGATCGGCCGGGGAATTTTTCAAAATCCATGGATATTTGAAAAGAGCCCAAAGAAACACTCCCGGGACGAGTATCTCAAAGTGCTGACCGACCACATGGATCTTTTTGTCAATACCTGGGGCGGTAAAAAAAACTTTGCCATCCTGAAAAAGTTTTTCAAAGTCTACGTCAAAGACTTCAACGACGCGACAACCGTCCGGGAACGGCTGATGAAAGCAAACGACCGCCAGGAAGTTGAAAAAATATTGGAAAAAATATCATAAATATGTACTACGTATACATTTTAAGGTGCTCGGACGACTCCCTTTATTGCGGACAGACAAAAAATTTGAGGCGGCGGATAACCGAACATAATTTCGACAAAAACAAATCGGCGAAGTACCTGCGCGGCAGGTTGCCCGCCCGGCTCGTTTATTCTGAAAAATGCCGGACCATTTCCGAAGCCCTGAAAAGGGAAGCCGAGATAAAAAAAATATCCAAAGACAAAAAAGAGACCTTGGTCAAAAACCGACCGGCCAAAAAAACTGTTTTATAATTTATTAACTAATTAAAGATAATCGATGATCAACCAAAACTTTATTTACCTCGGTGTTTTGCTCAATATAATCGGGGCTTCGAGTTATCTAATCGATACGGTCAAAGGAAAAATCAAACCTAATCGCGTCAGCTGGTTTATCTGGATGCTCGCTCCTCTTATTGCTTTTGCCGCCGAAGTCAAACAAGGAGTAGGCATTGCTTCGCTCGCGACTTTTGTTGTCGGTTTTATGCCTTTGCTGGTTTTGATCGGTTCTTTTTTGAACAAGAAATCAGAGTGGAAAATTAATTCTTTCGACCTTATCTGTGGATTATTGTCAGTGATTGGAATAATCCTTTGGATGATTACCAGAGTCGGAAACGTCGCCATATTTTTTAGCATCATGGCCGACGGACTGGCTTCCGTACCGACGGTGGTCAAATCATATCATCATCCGGAAACGGAAAATGATCACGTATTCATGTTTCAAATCGCCAATGCCGGAATCGCCCTGTTGACGATAAAAAGCTGGAGTTTCCAAAACTGGGGATTCCCGGCTTATCTTCTGATCAACGGAGTCGTTTTAACTGCCTTAATCAGATTCAAATTGGGTAAAATTAAAATACAAAAAACAAAATGAAAAATTTTCTATTATTTATGACATCGTTGGCAATCGGCGTTTTGATCGCGCTCGGCTACTTTGCCTACGCAAAAAGCAAGCCGGCCGGATCCATGCCGAAACCGACCGTTTTGGATTTTTCCGTTGACATTCCGCCGAAAGATTCCCTCAAGGGCAACGTTTCCCAACTGTCAGGCGACGTTTTTTGGGAATCGCGCTCGGCAACGAGCCCTGCCCTCATCAAAAACCTGAAAGCCGTCCAACAAGGCGAATCGCTTCAAACCAGCGACAACGGAAAAATAGCTCTGGAATTCCCCGGCGCCGCGGCCATCAACATGGCCAATAACTCCATGCTGTCAATCATACAAACCCTGCCGGCCAATTTGGTTTTTGAGCAAATGTCGGGAAAAATCAGTTTCGAAAAAACCGGTCAGCCGCCGCTATCGGCAAGAGTCTTTCACCTCCTCGTTTCAATTGACGGAACGGCCACCATAGACATCAACAAAACCAACCAAAGAGTCACTGTCACTGACAACCGAGGCGACTCAACATTAGGATTCGAAGACATCAATAACGTCAGCCAGGTGATAAAGTTGACGGCCGGACAACAGTATGTCTTCGATGACGAATCAAGGAGCGGCGAAGTTATAGGCCTTTAAAGGGTCGAGTGTCTTGGCGCCCTCGTACCCAAGGGCCCAAAGGGCGACGCCCCCTAGTCGATACTGATTAGCTAGTTTAATCTTGGCCTCAACCGATTGGGCGTCGGGATAAAAAATCTGCGTGAAAGTACCGGTGTCTTCATTTTTGTAAATCAGATAGGGTTCTTCACCAATGCTGTCAAACTTGGCACTACAACTTGAACAGCTTCCAATCAACCCTTCCACTCTTCTGGCGCTGGCGATCAGGCCTGATTCCGGGATGACTGCCGACCGCGGGCTGTCGCCAAGAGTCTCCCATTCGTATCCATACAGAGGAACGCCGAGGATAATTTTCTCCGAAGGCACCGACCGCAAAACTTCTTTGACGGCGGTCTCGCTGTCGTACTCCGCCTCGACCCCTCCCCCACGGTTCTGTCCGACCGGGCCGGTCACATATGATCCAAGAAAATGAAAGTCGTAAGTCATCAAAATCAGATAGTCGACATCGTTGCTGATTTTTTTGACGTCGATCAGTTCTTTTTTTATCAGCGCGTCGGGAGCGACGTCGACGGTCAACGTCCCCAAACCTTTCTCTAAAAGACCTTTCTTGACGGTCTTGACGAACAAGGAAAAATTTTCCCTGGCGCTGTCTGATGCCGGTATGACGCTTTCGATGTCGAGATTCAAATCGGTGAACTTTTTATCTTTCATCAAGGGAGCGACGTCGTCGATTAGAGCTTGTCCGTGGAGCAACGGATTTTTTAACAGTTGGTCGATCGTGTCCTGGTCGCCGCTGAAAACCGTCAGAGACAATGGCAGTTGCCTGTTTTTTGCCTGGTTGAGAAAGTTGTCGACCGCCTTTGATTTCAAAGCATACCAACCGGGGTCCTCCTCGCCTGGTTTAGCCAATCTGGCTATCTTCCCGTCCGGTCCGATCGTCAGACTGAAATAACTCAAAGTGGAAATGTATGGCCAGTAATTCTTGTCCGCCCGGCCAACCAGCCAATAAGGCAAAAACCCCAATACTACATTATTTCTGATCCCCAAAGGGCTGAGGATTTTTTCCGCCAAGGTATTCCTGGAAAAATTGTTGACGACGAGAAACGTCAGCCCAAAACTAAAAACTATACCGGTAACCGACAACCAAAATTTTTTCACGGTGAAATCATTTTACCTAAGTTGTTGACAAATTTCGCTATAAAATTAATATAATATAAAGATCATGATAAAAAATATCGTTATTTACGGCGCGATCGTCATCGCCGCCCTAGTTTTTTACGTTATCATTACTAATCCATCGGTCAACAACAAAACCACCATGACAAAAAAACCGTCCGCCGAAAAATATCCGTTTCCTTTAATCGACAGCAAAAAACAGTACGCCGCAGTCCTCGATACGACTGACGGTGCAATCACCATCCAACTCGACCCCGTCAAGACGCCGGTGACGGTCAGCAACTTCGTTTATCTGGCGAAAAAGAACTTTTACAACAACACGATTTTCCACCGCGTCATCAAGGGATTCATGATCCAGGGAGGAGATCCGAAAGGCGACGGCACCGGCGGACCCGGATACAAATTCAAAGACGAACCCATCAGCGGCGACTATACCCGCGGCACGGTCGCCATGGCCAACTCCGGACCCAATACCAATGGCAGCCAATTCTTTATCATGCAGGAAAATAATCAACTGCCGAAAAATTACGTCATTTTCGGCAAAGTCAGTGCTGGCATGGACGTCGTCGACAAGATAGCCGACGCCCCGGTCAAAGCCAATTCCCAGGGTGAAAACTCTTCTCCGGTCAACCCGGTCACCGTCAAATCGGTGACGATAAGCGAAAAATAACTCCTTGAAACTTAACTATTACTATAGTAGTATAAGTTAATTTATGATTACCGTTGCCGTCATCGCCTTCCGGGAATTTTTAGAAGCATTTTTGATTGTCGGCGTTTTTCTCGGCATTTCAAAAAAACTAAAAATCAAAAGGGAGTTCGAAATCATTATCGCCTCAATAGTTGGAATCTTGATGTCAATCCTTTTGGCAACCGGAACTTTTTTATATGGCAACCAAGCGCGCGGATTCATTACCGAAAAAAGTGCCAAGCTCCTCGAAAGTTACCTGATGATTTTCTCGGGAGTTTTTTTGGCTTACGTAGTTTTTTCTTTGCACAACGTTTTGAGAAAAAACCGCGGCCAATCGATCATCGACGCCCACAACAAACTCCAAAAAAACGTCTTTGATTTTTCCCTGTTTTGGACGATTGTTTTTTTGGTTTTCCGCGAAGGATTCGAGATCGCGCTGTTTACCGCATCGACCGCTTTATTCTCGGTTTTTATCCAGAATTTTTTGGGTCTGATGATTGGATTCTTGTCGGCAATTACAATTGGAACATTGACTTTTTTTACCTATGTCAAACTCCCCCTCAACAAGATCTATAAAATGACCGAATATATGATTATTCTTCTTGGGGCGTCTCTCGTCCAGAACGGCATCACCGAACTGCTCAAACAGATGTTTAAGATCAATCTGTCTTACTTCGTCATTCTGCCTTTGAGTTTCCTTCCCGATAAGGAAAATGTTTTCGGTCATTTGCTCAATAGCTTTCTCGGCCTAGACCGTGAGTTTAGCCTAGGCCGACTGTTGATTATGATTGCTTACGTCTTTGTGGTCTATCGGTTCTTCATGAAAAAGAAACGGCTTACTGTTGCGGCGCCTGCCTCATGATCGGGTTGAGTTGGATATTTTGCGCCGTCACCGAACCGTCGGAATTAGTGGTCCCAAAAACAGAGACCGCCTCACCGTTTTTCAAATCACTGGCTGACGCGCTGGCGGCCTTGTCGATCGCCGTCTTGTCGGAAAACAGCACGATCTTCGAACTGCCATCCTGCATTTTGACCGTCATCGAGGAACTGTCGACGCTGACGATCTGGCCGACTACCCTGCCTCCGCCGTTTCTAAACCTGGCGTTTTGTCCGGCGGCAAACTGACCGGTCCGATTGCCAAACTGGGTCAATAAACTGGGCTGTTGATTTTTTTGATAAAGCGTCCCGCCGTAAAAACCAATGGCTCCGAAAACGACGGCAACCAAAACTAAACTGACAACATTATTTTTCATTAATATCACCACCTTTCTTGAAAAAACATAATTAGAGTCAATTTTATTGAAATTAACTGAATTTCCGCTTAATTTATTTCAAGTATTTATCAAAAAATCCAAGCGATCGTTGCATTGCCAGTTCGAATCCTTGAGAGATGTTATGATCGCTTCCGGGGTAGATATAAAGTTCGGCGGTTTTACCGGCGGCTTTCAGCTTGTCGTAAAACGACTGGGAAAACGACACCGGAACCTCCTCATCCGCCCCGCCGGCATCGAGCTGGACGGGAGCGATAATATCTTTGACAAAGTAGGTTGGATCGACCGTATTCCAAAACGACGGATTTGACTTGGGCTGACCGTACTGCACGACTAGGTTCTGACGATAGCGGTTGCGAAGCGCCATTTCTGTTGGACCGGGCCGGTAGGAAACATGTCTTTGCCAGTTGTTGATAAGATCGTCGTAGGATCCGACCACACCGCCCCAAATCACAGCGACCTTGATGTCTTTTGGGTCAACGACCAAATCGCGCATGGTAATGTTGCCGCCCATGGAATGACCCCACATGCCGATCTTGTTCGGGTCGGCGGCTTTAAATCTTTTGATCGAACCGATGGCGTTCAAAACGTCGATAGCATAAGCCGGCGAATAATAAGCGCCTTCCGGCTGACCTTCCGACTGTCCGTTTCCCCGGTAGTTTGATTTCAGGACGATATAACCGCTCCTGGCAAAATAATCGACATAGGCGATGTAACGTTCGGTCGGACTATACTGAACTGGTGGAATATAGCCGTGGTTGAAGATGATCACCGGCCAACCTGACTTTGGTGGCGTGCCGTCCGGCACGGTCAACAGTCCATAAATTTTCAGGCCATCTGACAAATAGGAAATGATGTAGCGCGAATAGTTCGAACCGGGCGACAAAGTTTGTTCGATCTTTATGTCGCTTCCCGGGTAAGTTTCATTTCTCATCCGGACGATCGATAACGGATTTAACGAGTTAATGTCAATTTTTTGGTTTTGATTTTGGTTGCTGACTGGATTTTTAAGATTAATGTCTCTTTTGTTAAAAAATAAATATAATCCGGCAACAACAAAAACAGCCAATATCATTAATAAAATATTTTTCATTTGCTCACTGGTTTTTAAACCTTCTAACTTTTTGATGTTTCAACTGTTAAAGTTTATTCGTACCTCAACGCTTCGATCGGCTGCAGTCCGGCGGCTTTTTGTGACGGATACCAACCGAAGATTATTCCCGTGGCCCCGGAAACCCCGATCGCCAAAGCAATTGAGCTAATGGAGATTGTAAATGGTGAACCCAGAAGCAATGTAATCACATATGAGGCGGCTATTCCGAAAACCATTCCGAGGATGCCGCCAATCAGGGTGAGGATGATCGATTCGATTAAAAATTGGGTAACGATGGTCTGTTTTTTGGCGCCCAAAGCTTTGCGCAATCCGATCTCCCTCGTCCTTTCCGTCACCGTTACCAACATGATGTTCATTATCCCTATGCCGCCAACCAGAAGAGAGATGGCAGCGATACCGCCTAATAAAGCCGTGAAAGTCCCGGTCGTCGACGCCGCCGTATTCAAGATGTCGTTCTGGGAAAAAATCGAAAAGTCGGCCTGACTCGGATTATTTAGTTTATGTCTTGTCAGTAAAAAATAACCGACCTGGTTTTGGGCATCCGTCATGACGTCCTGGCTCTTGGCTTCCATAGCGATTGAAGTCAAATAATTGATTCCAAATACTTGCTTCATTGCCGTCGACAAAGGAATAAAAACAATGTCGTCCTGATTAAAAAAACCGCTGCCTCCCTTTGATACGGTAACGCCTATCACCCGAAAAGCCATTCCCTTAATGCGAATGTTTTGACCGATTGGATCAGCTCCTTCTCCAAATAAATCAGTCACTACTTGAGGACCTAGTACAGCAACTTTGGCAGAACTCTGATCGTCTGTATTGTTGATGAAATTGCCGCTGGCAATTTCGATCTTGTGCACTGCCATATAGGCATTAGTGACGCCGACAATCTCCGTATTAGTATTATTGCGTCCCGCGGTAACCTGCGATCTCCTCGTCGCCTCTGGAGAAACGTTGTTGATAGTGGTGATAGAAGGCGAAGTTTTTATGGCATTGGCATCATCAAGCGTCAAAGTCGTTGCTCCGCCGGCAGCGCCTCTTATCACGCCGTTTTGCTGTGATCCCGGATTGACCGTCAACAGATTGGCTCCCAAAGATTCGATTTGATTTTGTATTGTCAGTTGAGTCGATTGCCCTAAAGAAACCAGGGCAATGACGCTGCCGATGCCGATAATGATGCCCAACATTGCCAAACCTGTCCTCAATTTATTAAGGGTTAAAGTATTGAAGCCTTCTTTAACAACCTCAAATATGTCCATAGTTACTTCTTTGCCGAAAAATTTTTAGCCAATCTTGGTCGGCGGTTGGTTTCGTCGCCGGTAATTTTTCCGTCCCGAACATGAATGATCCTTTTGGCGTGATCGGCAATGTCCGGCTCGTGGGTAATCATGATGATGGTGTGTCCCTGTTGGTTGTTTAGATCTTGGAAAATTGCCATTACTTCCTCGGCTTGGGCAGTGGCAATGTTGCCGGTCGGCTCATCTGCCAACAGAATCGCCGGATTCATCGACAGTGCCCTGGCGATGGCGACCCGTTGCTGCTGTCCTCCAGAAATCTGGTTTGAAGTATGATACATTCTGTCGCCCAAACCAACCATGGTAAGATATTTTTTTGCTATTTCTTCCCTTTTTTCTATCGGCCAACCAGCATAACTCATCGGCAACATGACATTTTGCAAAACGGTAATTCTGGGCAACAGATTGAATGCCTGAAAAACAAAACCAATCTTTTGGTTTCTGATTTCAGCCAATTGGTCGTCAGATAATTTTTCGACATTTTTTCCTTCAAGGATATACTCTCCGCTCGTCGGTTTGTCTAAAGCGCCAAGAATGTGCATTAGGGTCGACTTGCCGCTTCCCGAAGGACCCATGATAGCGACAAATTCGCCTTTTTTTATCTCAAAAGAAACCTTGTCCAGAGCGATCGTTTCCATCGTCCCGGTCTTGTATATTTTCGACAAGTCGGAAACTTTGATGATGTTCATAGGTTAAAGTTCAGTTACCCCGCCTGATGACGGCACCGCCAAAACCGCCTCGTCCGCCTATAGCACTGAAGGGCGAAGATGTTGATGAGGACGAAGTGCCGGCCGAAGTGATGGTTGTTACGACCGTCTGTCCTTCACTCAAACCCGAAGTTACCTCGGTATCGGTGTCCGAGTTAATGCCGGTAGTTATAGTCACTTGACTGATATTTTTGTTTTTGTCAACCACCAAGACATAGGTCTGGCCGCCACTGGTCTTTATCGCGCTTGTCGGCACCATCAGGGCGCTGTCTTTGCGGTTGGTTTGGATGACGACTGAGGCAGTCATGCCGCTTTTTACCGTATTGGGTGGATCGATCATCTTGACGTAAGCGTTATAGGTGACGACGCCCGACGTGATCGTACCGACCGAATCAACGCTGTAAACTTTGCCGGCGAATGTTTGGCCGGGATAAGCATCCAAAGTGATCGTCGCGTTCTGATCGGGCTTGATATTGGGAACGTCAACTTCGTTCACCTGAGTATCGATAATCAAATTGGAAAAATCTCCGATGACCAAGACGCTCGTTCCCGTACTGGTCGACGAACTTGAAGAATTGCTGGTCGTCGGTCTAAGATTGGCGGTGATATTGCTCCCTACCGTCACGGAAAGATTGGCGACGGTGCCGTCGGCCGGAGCCGTCACCACAGAATCCTGTGTTGCCTGATAAGCATACCAGGCGGCGCTCAAACTGCTCTTAGCCGCCATCACTGAATTGTCAGCATTGTTATATTTGGCTTCATCTGATTTGAAAGTTTCTTGGGCCGAAGTCAGTGCCGAATTAATGCCGTCGATGTCATTTTGCGTATAAGGCTCCTTGGTTGAAGGATTATTTTGGCTGGTATTCAAATTGTTCTGCATGTCGGTGACTGAAGTCGAAGCGGCAATCACCGATTGACGATCCTTTTCCAAAGTCGCCTGTGCACCGACTTTGTTGGCTTCAGCGGTCTTTTCGGAGCTGACGGCGTTCAAATAAGCCGCCAAAGCGCTGGCTTTATCTTGAGGAGTTGCGGTTGATTTGACCTTGAAAAGATTCTGACCAACCGCAACCTGATCGCCGTTTTTCACGTACAAAGCCTGAATGATTCCATCTGTCGGCGATCCGACCGAGACTTGGTTGGCAGCGGTGATGTTACCGCTTTCCTGGAGTGTCGAAATGATCGATCCCCTAGTGACAGTGGCCGTCTGATAACTGGTAACCTGTTTTTTGGCAAAAAAAGTCCTGTATAAAAAAAAGGCGACGACGAAGATAGCAACGGAGCCGACGATTATTTTATTTCTTTTGGAAAGGCTCCTAAACCAATCAATCAATCTTTTCATAATTTTGATTATTCTAACAATCCTCCCTTAATATTAGCTGAAAATTGGCAAACTGACTACTGCGGTCGTTCCCCGCCCAACCCTACTATCAAATCTTATCGTCCCTTGATGGATATCGACGATTTTTTTTGCGATCGACAATCCTAAACCATAGCCTCCTTGGCCCGATTTTGTCCTGGCGGTGTCGGCCCGATAAAACCGATCAAAAATATGGGGCAGGTCTTTTTTGGAGATACCGACACCTTGATCTTTGACCAAAATGTTGATGACTCTGTTGGATTTTTCCGCTTTAATGACGATTATCTTTCCTTTAGGACTGTATTTGATGGCGTTATCCAAAAGAATTACCATCAAATCAATCAAGCTGTAACCATTGCCCCTGACTTTGAAGTCTTTGACGTCAACTCCAACCTTGACATTCTTGCTTTTTGCCAAAACCTTTACCCGTTTGACGGCAGCGCCGACAAAGTTTTTAACCGAGACCTCTTCTAATTTGAAGTTGTCGGCAACTTGCTGAAACTGGGTCAACTGGAGCAATCCCTCGGAAAGCGACTGTAACCGATCAACGTCGGAGATGCTTTCGCTTATTAGACTCTTTGCTCCGGCCAAATCCAAATTTTTGTCGCGCAAACCGACCTCCATTGACGTTTTCAGAGACGTCAAAGGAGTCCTGAGCTCGTGCGAAGCATCGGAAACGAACCGGTTCTGCTCGTCGATCATGTCGGCGATCGGTTTCAAAGTCTTTCCCGCCAAAAAATATCCCAAGATACCGGAACCAACCAATATCATTCCGTTGATAAGCGCCAGTCCGATGATAATCCTGCGCTTCAGTTCGCCAACGATGTCCGGATCCAAAAAAGCCGAAGAAACTGACAGTTGGGGAAATCCTTGAACCCTGATCCGTTCGATCCTGGTTACCCGGTCGATTTCAGTTACTAAACCACGATAGATGATCGTGCTAAAAAAAATGCTGACGACCATGATGATCAGCAAATACCAAAGAGTCAATTTGAGACGGGCGGCGTCAAACATATACTTGATAGTTTACTGTTAATCAACCAATTTTGTATCCGAATCCCCTAATGGTCTGGATTAATGGTTTTTTGTTATGAAAGGGTAAATCGATTTTATTTCTCAGGTTTCTGATATAGACTTCGACGGTATTGGGCAAAATGTCGGAATCATAGTCCCAGACGTGGCCGATGATCTGGTCTTTGGTCATGATTCTGGTTTTATTCCTCAATAAAAATTCCAGCAGGGCAAACTCCTTGTTGGACAATAAGACGTCCTTACCGGCCCGCTTGACTTCGAAAGTTTTTGGATTAAGGGTCAAGTCAGCGACGGCCAAGACCTCATCGACGGCTATTTTCGGCCGGCGCATCAGCGCGCGAATCCGCGCCAGCAGTTCTTCGAAAGAAAACGGTTTAGTCAAATAGTCGTCGGCGCCGCTGTCTAACCCTTTGATCTTGTCCTGAATCTGGCCTTTGGCGGTCAAAACCAAAATCGGCGTGTGGATTTTTTCTTTGCGGAGCGATTCGATGATCTTGACGCCGTCCATCCCGGGCAGCATCAAATCCAAGATTATGCTGTCGTAGTCTTCGGTGGCTGCCAGGTCATAACCGTCATCGCCGTTATAGGCGACGTCGACGGCATAATTTTCCTGCTCCAATCCCTTTTTGATCGAGTTGGCGATCCGGTGTTCGTCTTCAACGACAAGTATTCTCATAGTTATGTTTTATTATCTGAAGCTAATTATAGATCTTTTCCTGAAAATCAGCTTAAAAAATGTCCTACAACCTGGGTAGCCAATTCATCATAGATGGTCAAGTCCTCGGTAGTGAAAAAGCCACGACCTTCTTCGGTCCTCTGAAGTGTCTCTCTTAATTTTAGATATTTCTCGAAAATAGCCTCATCTTCTACTTGCGCCGCTGCCCCTAAGACTCTAGCGATTGCTGTTCTCGACAGTTTGCTGACTTTTTTGGCAAACTCAAATAAATCAGTCGAACTTCTATTTACGGTTATTTTCGTATCGTGAAGAAAAGCGTCCCTCTGCCAATCTTCTTTGCCAAAATCATCTACCATGCTACCTGCCTCTAAAAAATTTAAACAGGTTTCTATGATAGTACATTCAAGTTGACCTAAAGGGTGTTTTATGGCTTTAATACTTTTTCTCAAATCTTCCCTTGGTTTAGGAGGCGTGTATTTGATCCGTGCCGGAATCTGCTGACTAATGTCTTTTGCCAAATATGGCGACCAATCCGTGAAGACGACTCCACCTGGTCTGTTAGCAAAAAATTCTTGATGAAAATCAAGCATAGTTAAATTATATAACCGAAGCTTATCTGGCGCGAGCTCTTTGTTGAAGGTAATGCCGTGTCAACATTTTAGTTGTTCCCGGAATTGTGAATTTGCGGAGAAAGATTTCTGAAGACCCGCTGGCAAACAATGTTTCCGCCACAGCACCGGGTAAAGCAACATGAAAAGCCGGTCGCAAATCAGCCACTCTAAAATCTTCGCCGGAAACACTTGTCAGTGATCGGTTAGCCGTCGCGGTGAGAATCGGGTAAATAATTTTTTTTAGGTTCTTTGCATTTTGAGGCAATTGTTTGACAACCTTTTGTTCTATACGGGAAGGTTGATATGGTTTTATGGCCGGCATCATCAAATCGATTTCCTCTTTTGAAACGTTAATAGAGAGATCAAGTCTTTTTAACTCCTCCAAGGAATACTCTTCCAAGACGGCGCCAAACTCCCTGAGAACTCTAAAATTGGGAATGAACGATCCTGGATTTGCCAGAAAGTTTTGCCTGTCTTCGGGTTTGAGGTGCTTTGAAATGTTGTTCAAAAAGTAAAGTTCCATAAAAGACATGCCGAACTCTTCGTTGGCTAATTTCCTGTACAACCTCATATCTCTTTCTATTTCTTTTTCTTGATAACTTTCTATATTTTGTAAGGCAATTGACAGCAAGCCGAGTTTTGTAGTCGGATTTCTAGCGATATACTCGATAGCCTGCCGCCTTCGTTCCTCTGATTTATCGTAAATCATAAGATTTAGATTATTATATCAACCTTTTCCTTATATTTCCACCCTCATAACTTGTTATGAATTATCAATCTACTAAGGATATGGTATGATTTTGTCTTTTAATGTTTAGGAGGCAATCAATAAAGACCGGGAACGTGGTCCGTCCAACTCAACAAGAATGATCCTTTGCCAAGTGCCCAGGACCAGCTCGCCGTCTTTGACCGGGATAGACAGTGAAGTCCCGATTATCGAAGACCAGATATGGTCTGGCGTATGAGCCGGGTTATGGGGATGGCGGAAGTTCATCTTTGGGGTGACTTTTTCCAGAAAATCCAGGAAATCCAGATCGGTGCCGGGATCGAGGTCGGCCGTCGTCAAAGCGGCTGTCGTATGAGTAATAAAAATGGTGACGATAGCATCGATAACTTTGTTGGCATGGATAAAACTTTTTATGTCGTCGGTGACGTCGACGATCTGCTTGTTTTTTTTGGTTTCGACTGTCAATTCCTTATATTTCATAGATTTTACTCCGGTGAGCTCCGCCTTTAACCAATTTTATTTTGCCTTCGGCGACGCCGAAATAGTTGGCAAGGATTTCCGCCACTCTCCTGTTGGCCATCCCGAATTTGGCTTTATCTTTTACGTAAATATCATATGAATCTTCTGACTTTTTGACCAGCTTTTCCTTTTTTGTTTCCGGATAAACTTTCACTTTGACAAACATGCTTAATTCTAGCACTTAAATAATGTATATTATAAGTAGCCATGTTTTTCCGTTGGATCATCATCGAAAACTCCCTCGTCGACAAAAGCGTCATTCGCCGTTATCCGATTCTTTCCGAAACCAGCTTTGCCCCGACCGACCCGGCCCGGAAATCGCGGATGCTAAAGCTACGCGTTCCCGAACCAGACGTTGGCGAACTGGTCGACTTGATAACGCACAATATCAAAGTCCCTTACTACTGCCATCTTTATCATGAAGATCCCGACGACGACCGCTTGATCGTCGTCTTCAACAATCAGTTTTTCAACGCCAGGAAAACCGACTATAAAGAAGCGTCCGACTACGGCATATCCCACGGCGTTTCTGCCGAAGAAATGGAAATCGCACCGACCAACGTCGCCAAAGAAGAATGGTAAAAATCTAGTATTGAAACAGTTTTTCCTGATAGGTGTTTTTGTTGAGTTTGACCAGTGATTCTTTTTCGATCTGCCTGATTCTTTCGTAAGATACTTTATATCTTCTCCCGATGGTTTTCAGTTTTTTCTTTCTTAGACGAAGAGATAAAATATCTACCTCCTTAGGTTTCAACCTCGGAGACTTTTTCAGGAAATTCAAAAAATATCCGATTGTCCTATTAGCCATTGTTGACGAGACCATTATAACACTTCTTTAATTTTTCTTCTTGACATATTGCAAATCATTTGCAATAATAGGCGAATGATTGGCAAAAGACGAACTCAAACCAGGAAAAAAATCTTCGCGGCCTTTAACCACTTCCAAAAGCCGATCTCTGTTCTCGAACTCTATTCATTTTTGCACAAACAGGTCGATTTGACTTCAATTTATCGCAACCTCGAATTGATGAAAAAAACCGGCGGCATAATTGAAATCGATTTCGGAGACGGCAAAAAAAGATACGAGCTTCCGAAAAACCACCACCATCATCTCATTTGCGAAAGTTGCGGCGCGGTCAAGGACCTAAAAATCAATGACGAAAGCATTTTTAATAAGACGAAAGATCAGGGTTTTTTAATTAAAAAACATCGCCTGGAATTTTTTGGTCTGTGCAAAAATTGCCAATAAATATATGGTCAAAAAAATTTTCATTGTTTTATCGCTCATCGCCGGACTTTTATCTTTTACCGTTCCGATACTCGCTCAAAACCGACCCAGCTCGACTTTGGAAGAAGCTCTGATAATCAATGAAACGGCCAGCAATGTCAAAATCAGGTTGCTTGGCAAAAACGACCAAGGCAAAGAGGTCACCATCGAAAAAAACCAGTACCCATTGGCATACTCTTTGTCTTATAAAACGGGCGACCGGGTAATCGTCACTGTTTCAAAAACACCAAACGGCAAAACCGACTACTACATCTCCGATGTTGACCGCAAGCCTGCCCTTCTCTTGTTGATGACGGTCTTTATCCTTTTGGTCATTCTGGTGACCCGCCTCCAGGGAGTAACGTCCCTTTTGGGAATGGTTTTTTCTTTTTATGTCATCCAACAGATGATCATTCCGAACATCATCGCCGGTACCGATCCGATCGTTTCCACTTTTCTAGGCGCCATCTTGATCATTCCCGTCACCTATTACCTGGCCCACGGCTTTAACAAAAAAACTAACGTCGCCATTTTCGGCACATTTATCACTTTGCTTTTGACAACGGCGCTCGCCTACGGCTTCACTATTTTGACTAAACTGACCGGATTCGCTTCCGAGGAAGCCAGTTTCCTGCAAACCAGCTTGGCCACCAACCAGATTAACATTAAAAGTTTATTGTTGGCGGGCATCGTGATTGGCGCCTTAGCCGTCCTCAACGACATCACCATTTCCCAAGCTTCAATCGTCGAAAGCCTGCGTCAATCCAACAAGAACCTGTCTTTTTGGGAACTTTATAATCACGCCATGAAGGTCGGACGCGACCACATCGGTTCCCTGGTCAACACCTTGATTTTGGTCTACATCGGCGCATCGTTTCCTCTGGTGATTCTGTTTTATAACAACCCGATTCCATTTGGGTTGGTCGCCAACCAAGAAATCATCGCGACTGAAATCGTCAGGACGCTCGTGACCTCAATCGGCATCATCGCCGCCGTTCCAATCACGACCTATCTAAGTTGCTTATTGATTAAAAATTAATTTCTATGGAAGCCGTATTATTTTCGCTTTTGACTTTTATCTCAACATCCCTCGGCGGGCTTTTTGGAATAAAAAACAAGGACAAGCTCCACTACATCATGAGCTTTACCGCCGGAGTCCTGCTCGGAGTTTCTTTTTTCGATATCATCCCCGAAGCCTTTAGAATCATCAGCGAAAACAGATTCGACGTCAATCTTCTCACGATTCCTTTGATATTCGGATTTCTTATTTTCCATACCCTGGAAAAAACCATCCTCATTCACCATAGTCACGAGGTGGAATACGCCGATCACAAACATCCTCATATCGGGTTAACCGGAGCCCTTGGATTGGCTTTTCACAGTTTCTTGGACGGCGTCGGCATCGGACTCGGTTTCCACGTCAACAACCACATTGGTATTTTGGTGGCGATTGCCGTTATTTCCCACGACTTTTCCGACGGTCTCAATACGGTTACCTTGATGTTAACCCACAAAAACAGCACCAAAAAAACCATTTATTTGTTACTTCTGGACGCCAGCGCTCCTATCCTCGGGACCCTGTCGACATTTCTCTTTAGCGTTCCTGAAAAAATGCTCGTCATTTACCTGGGATTTTTCACCGGCTTCCTCCTTTATATCAGCGCCAGTGATCTGTTGCCCGAAGCCCACAGCAAACACAGTTCTTACCGATTAATAATTCTTACCATGATCGGACTGGCTTTTATATTCTTGGTGACTAGGTTTGCCTAAAAAGAAGTGATAGTTGTACCTTTCAGTTGTTGACTGAAGCTTGTCTTTCGTTCCTGACCGCCACCCGGCGCCGGACCAAAGACAGGATTTTTTTTCTGACGCGAAGGTTCTGCGGAGTCACTTCCAGGTATTCATCGTCGGCGATAAAATCCAAGGCTTGTTCCAAAGTCAGTACGGTTGCCGGAGTCAAAGGCACCGACACTCCTTCACCGGCCGAACGGTTGTTGGTTAGTTTTTTTTCTTTGCAGACGTTGACCTCGATGTCGAATTCTCTCGTGCCGACGCCTACCACCATGCCTTCATATATTTGTTCGCCCGGTGAAACGAACAGGACTCCCCGGTCCTGAGCGTTAACCAATCCGTAAGTCATCGCTTCTCCCGATTTGACGGCGACAAGGGCACCATTCCTGATCGAATCGAGTCTGGCCGATCTCGGCAAGTAACCCAAAAAATAATTGCTCATGATCGCCGTCCCCCTGGTTTTCGTCATCAAAATCGACCTGATCCCCAACAAGTTACTATCGGAAATTTTGTATTTCAACCTGACACCTTCGCCGTTGGTGATCATGTCGAGCAACTCTCCTTTTCTCTTGCCAAATTCTTCTGTTAATTCTCCAAGGAATTTTTTCTCGCAGTCGATCGTCACTTCTTCAAACGGTTCGCAGTCGACACCGTCGATTTTCTTGTAGATTACCTGCGGTTTGGAAACTTGCATTTCGAACCCTTCCCGTCTCATCGTTTCTATAAGAACGGAAAGATGGAGCTCTCCCCGGCCGGAAACGATGAAGTTGGCCCCTTCGGCATCAGCCTCTATCTTCAATCCCAGATTGGTCTGTTTTTCTTTAAGCAACCTTTCCCTGATTTGCCTGGACGTACCGAGTTTTCCTTCTTTTCCGGCAAAAGGCGACGTATTCGGACCGATGGTGATCTTTATTGTCGGTTCCTCGACTTTTATAGTTGGCAAACTTACCGGATTGCCAGGATCGGTGATGGTTTGACCGATATTCAATTCGGGGATACCAGCGATGGCAACGACGTCGCCGGCGGTCACCTGGTCGACTTCTTTTTTCTGCAAACCTTCATAGGTGTAAAGTTTTTGCACCCGATAACTACCCAAAACCTTGTTTTCCTCAACCAAAGCGATTGGCTGGTTTTTCGCCAACTGTCCTTGGGTAACCTTACCGATACAAAGCCTGCCGACATAGTTGTCCCAGTCCAAAGTCGAAATCAACATCTGGAAAGGTTTATTTTCGTTAACGGCGACGTTTGGTACTTCGGTTATTATCTCATCAAATAAAGGCGTCAAATCTCCTTTCAGATCCGACGTATAGTGTTGAGGAAGTTGGTTAAAAACTTTCCCGTCCCGTCCGACTGCGTAAAGAGTCTTAAAATGAAGTGCGTCCTCGTGATGAGCAAGGTCGAGAAAAAGATTTTCCACGTCGGTCAACACCTCCTTGGGCCGGGCGTCTTTTTTATCGATTTTGTTGATGACTAAAATAATTTTCAGTTTTGCCTGGAGGGCTTTTTTCAAAACAAATTTTGTCTGGGGCAGCGGACCTTCGGCGGCATCGACCAACAAGATGGCGCCCGAAGCCATATTGATAGTCCTCTCTACTTCTCCGCCAAAATCGGCGTGTCCCGGGGTATCGATGATGTTGATTTTTGACGATTTGTAGAAAACCGCCGTGTTTTTGGCGAGGATAGTGATTCCCTTTTCCCGCTCCAGGTCGTTTGAATCCATGATCAAGGTTTCCGCCATTTCTTTTTGGTTTTCCCGGAAAGTATGAGTCTGTTTGAGCAATGCATCGACCAGGGTGGTTTTACCATGGTCAACGTGGGCGATGATAGCGATGTTTCTTATTTCCATAATTTGACTTTAAGCATCAATTATAAATGTCAAAACCAAAACTAAAAGCTCAAATCTAAAAGAAGGATTTGAAATTTAAGTTTTAATTAAATAACCACGCCTATCAGCGTGGCTATTTATATTATAGCTCAAATGTACGATTTTTGTTACGGAGTTGGCGTAACCGTCGCTCCAGGAGTTTCTGTCGCCTCCGGCGTTTTGGTGAGATTTGGTTTGGGAAATACTCTGACTTCGTCGACCTCGCTGATCTTATTGGTTGTTTTGTCCCAAACTCCCTCGACTCTTACCCGATCACCGACATTAAGATCGGCATAAGTAATCGTTGACTTGTCGTGGCTGATAAATTTGGTTGTCGAGCTGAAATATATCGTTTGGTCGCCGCGCTCGATCGTCGCCATCACGAAGTTATCCGAATTCTTTACGGTGACGTCCCCGAAAAATACACCCCACCTCTTTTGGATCGACAGATCTCTGATGACGCTGGCGTTAATCGTCGTATTCGTGCTGTTGGCAAACTTGCCAAAAACGTCGACCGTGTCGCCGGAGTTCATTTCGGAGAAGCTGCTCTTTCCTCCAAATCTTCTTACGTACCTGGTCTGGTCGGTAACGTTGATGGTATATGTTTTGCCGTTGTTGGCACTGACCGTAAAAGTGTTCGTTCCCAAAGAAGCGATCGTTCCCGTAATCCTGGCGTCGAAACGAAGAGTTTTTTTTATGAAATTTTTGATCCTGGTAAACAAACCTTCATTGTTTTCCTGTTCTTTTTCTCTGACTTCATTTCTGACTTCATTTTTAATCTGGTTTCTCACAACCGTCGGACTGATGCCTTCGGTAATCGCCTCGACGATCGTCGGTCGGATCGAATTCCTGAAATCTTCACCGAGATTCTCTCGCGATTCTTTGGCTAAAACCGATCCTCTGACCAATGAAAAAGCCAAAATGATTAACAAACCTCCTAGAACTGTTTTTTTCATGTTTTTCATTTTCTAAATTTTATAACTATTTAATTTACCTGATTCTGTCAATATATATGCGCCTACTCAGGAAAAGTTGCACGTCATACAAATAGATTTTTACTGGGTCGACTGTAAATTGACGACGATCATCTTTTCGGCATAGTTACCAAAACTATCGTTAACAGTAATGTAAAAATCGTTTTCCCCTTCGAGTAAATTATAGTTGACGGAGAAATTTCCCTGATTGTCAGCCTTGAGTTGTTTTTCGTTGACAAAAACGTCGGCACCGGGACTCGTTTTACCGCTGACGTTGACTGTTGGGGTCGAGACGGTCGATTTATCAACCGGAGACGTCACCTCTAAAGACATCCCCGACAGGATCGGCTTTTCTTCGCTGACCGTCGGAGTCACTCCTGTTGAAACAGTATTAGTCTGATTGACGGAAGGTACGGTTTCCTTTACCCGTGACAAGTAATATAAACCAAAACCGAGAAGCACCAATACGATTAAGGCGGAAAAATATTTTTTCATTTTGTTTTATAAAATTTGTAAAGGGCAACTAATTTATTTTTTATCTTTTTGAAATTCTTTATCAAAACCGCCGTTACCACCAACACTATTATAATACTTATTATCAACAAGTACGTTAACGGCTCCGGCAACTCCTGGTAAAAATTAAAGAGATTCGGCAAAAAATACCTTTTGACGACGGCAAAGTTCTGCCGATAAAAAAACAACAAATCGAAAGACTGTTGCTCGTTGAGAATATCGACGACAGTAGAATAAAACAATATTACTGCCAAAAGGAAAACCAGTCCGAGCAGTAACCTGGTTAAGAGGTAACTAAAGGTCTTTCTTGCTTCAATTTTGTAGACCTTTCTCAAAATTTTTTTCTCGAGATTTTTATTTTTCATATCGCCTCCTCTTGTTTAATTTCAACCTTGCTCTCCTCACTATAGATTTTATCGTATTCAATGGCTTTTTGAATTTTACAGCAACTTCGACATAAGAATAACCTTCCCCGAGCATCAACAGCATCTGCTTCTCTCGATCGGTGATAAATCTCAGGTAGTCTTCCTCGTCCTTGACGTCCTGTTCTTTATCGTCGGCGACAAGATAGATTTCTTCTTTCAAGGGAAGAGAGGATTTTTTGGACCGGTAGAACATTTTCAGTTCATTGCTGACGATTTGGAAAAGATATGGTTTGACCGGCTTTCCGACGTCAAACCGTTCAATTGCTTTATAAAAAGAAATAAAAACGTTTTGCACCAAATCTTCGGCGTCTTCCTTGTTTTTCAGTTTAAAAATCACGAAATTAAAAATCATTGCCGTATATCTATCGACCAAAAGGGAAAAATAGTCAATCTCGCCGTTTTTTATTTTTAAAATGGCATCTTTGTCGGAAAGGGTTTCCATTTCTATGTTACAATTATCCCATGAAAATAGGAAAAGTGCTATTGCTGGGGCGCCCCAACGTCGGCAAATCAACTTTCGTCAACAATCTGATCGGCCAAAAAGTCGCCATCACCTCTCCGAAGCCGCAGACGACCCGCTTCCCCATAAAAGCCGTCTATAGCGAAGACCGCGGTAAAGTCATCTTTGTCGACACGCCAGGCATTTTCGGAAAAACCGAAGACTATCTGTCGAAAAAAATCAACGAGCAAACTTTAAAAAGCCTCAATGAACAGGTCGACTTGGTCATCTATATGATCGACCACACCAGGAAACGCGATTTTGAAGAATCGAGAGTGCTGGGAATGGTCAGAAAAATCGACAAGCCGAAAATCCTCGTCATCAACAAAACCGACCTACAAGAAAAATCATATCTCCCCCAATATAAATTCCTCGAAGACGAGTTTTCCGATGTCTTCCAGATTTCCGGCCTGAACAAAACCCATTTCAAACCATTGATCGATAAGATCTTTGAATTATTACCGCCCGCCTCCGCTAAAAGTTCGGCTGGCAAAGAAGAAATTCCGCCCGACCTGACTTATCCGGTTTTAAATATCGACAGCAAAATCTTTATCGGCGAATTGATCAGGGAAAAAATCTTTCTGATGATGGGCGAGGAAATCCCTTACCGAACCACCGTCATCGTCGATGAGATCGCTGAAAGAAAAAACGGCATCACTTACGTTAAGGCGAGGATTTTAACAACTGACGATCGGTATAAGAAAATGATCATCGGTTCTGACGGACATAAAATAAAAGAAATCGGAAGTTATGCCAGAAAAGAAATTGCTCTGGCCATTAATAAAAAAGTTTATCTTGATCTGATCGTGGAGACTGACCCCCACTGGCAAGAAACCTACTACTAAAATAACCAATAGACCAATAACCAAGTGCTCCAGACAAATTACTATTATCAAAAACCTAAGATCAAATGTTTGGAATTTGAAAATTGAACGTTGAAGATTGTTTGGTTATTGTATTCTTGGTGATTGGTCTATTCTCTTTAAGCATTCCTCTTTTCCCAGTATTTCCATCGATTCGTTAAGCGGAGGGGAGATTTTTTTTCCGGTCATGGCAACGCGCACAACCATGAAAAACTCTCCGGCTTTTACGCCAAGTTTTTTCACCAATCCCTGCATCGACTCGCCGATAACGCTGGCCTTCCAATCCTTGACCTTCTCCAATTCCTCTCCCAGGTTTTTCAATAAGTCCTTTTTAGATTTCAGGTCAATTTCGTATTTTTCCGGTTTATTAAAGAAAAATTCACACAACGGCAGGTAGCCCGATAATTTTTTTATTCTTTCTTTTATCAAAGGAATTGTTTTTTCAACTAAATTTTCGTCTAAATTGATTTTTCGTTTTTTGTAAAATTCCAAGATTTGAGTTTTGAGATTTGAGTTTTGAGATTCTCTTATATATAAACCATTCATCCAATCCAGTTTGACCGGGTCGAAAACCGGCGCCGTCGTCTGGATATCATTAATGTCGAATTTTTCTACGTATTCGTCAAGGGAGAATTTTTCTTTGCCTTCCGGATGACTCCAACCCATGAGCGCCAAATAGTTCAATAAGGCTTCAGGGTAAATTCCTTGTTCGTCAAGATACCAGGAAGTCCAGACCGGATTTTTCCTTTTTGAGAGCTTGGATTTGTCGGGGTTCCTCAGCAAGGAAACGTGGACGAATACCGGCAATTCCCAGCCAAAGGATTGGTAGATGATGACGTGTTTAGGAGTCGACGGCAACCACTCTTCTCCCCGAATGACGTGGGTAATTTTCATCAGGTGGTCGTCGACGACGACGGCCAAGTGATAGGTCGGATAGCCGTCTGACTTGAGCAGGACTTGGTCATCGATATCTTTAGTTCCAAATTTAATCTGACCTCTGATGAGATCGTTGACGACGATTTCTTCGTTATCGGGTATTTTCAACCTGACGACGTGCTTTTCCCCGGCTAAAACTTTTTTTTTGACTTCATCTTGATTATTAAGGCAAAGACGGTCGTATTTGGGCAGTTGTTTTTTTGCCTGCTGCTCTTCTCTCATTTTTGTCAATCTCTCAGGAGTGCAAACGCAGTAATATGCCTTATTGTTTTTGACTAATTCTTCGGCGTATTTTTTGTAGACAGCCAACCTTTCGGACTGTCGATAGGGAGCGTACGGACCGCCGACTTTGGGCGATTCGTCGCCTGGTAGACCGATCCTGTCCAAAGTATCGAGCATTTTTTTTTCGCCGCCGGGCACCAATCTGGATCTGTCGGTGTCTTCGATACGGACAACAAACTGACCCTTATTCCGATGAGCCCAGGCAAAGTTCATCAAAGCCGTCGCTACAGATCCGACGTGGACGTCTTGGCCGGTCGGAGAAGGAGCAATCCGCGTTCTTACCATACCCGAAATTATACTTTATTTTTTAGAGGAAAAATTTTCTTCTATTTTTGCCCAGTCCAAGTTTTCAAAAAAAACGTCGATGTAACCGCCGCGAGCGGCGCCAAAATCGATGAAATAAGCATGTTCATAAGTATCAAGAGCAAGAATCGGTTTGGCATACCAAACCGGGTAACTGTTTTGGGCGTCTCCGACGTAGTTGAATAATCTGTTTTCCCTGTAGTTCCAAGCTGTCCAAACCCAACCGCGGGCGGCCAAACCTGACGCTTTCATGTCTGCCTTGTAAGCTTCAAAAGATCCGAAATCTTTTTCTATCTGCTTCAGCAAATCGCCGTTCGGGCTGCCGCCTTTGCCTCCAAGATGACCGAAATATATCTCGTGATTGACAACTCCTCCCCAGGCGAAAGTTAATTCGACCTTTAATTCCCTAACGTAGGAATAAGTCTGATTGGCCTTGCTCAGATCGTCCTGAGTCAGGGCAGCCAATTTTTCCTGGATTTCGTTATACTTGTTGACGTAACCTTGATAAAGCTTTAAGTGTTCGTCAACGGTCTTTTTGGAAATTCCTTTCATTGCGTAAATACCGTCGGAAAATTTTTTTACCTCGATCTTCATTGCTTTCATATTAACTATTAATTAACTAGTAATAGTTTAATTCTAGAATTTTTATTTTTTCCTGTCAATCAATTCTGGCCGCTTTTTTTCCGTCAACTCGACGGCTCTGTCCAAACGCCACTTTTCTATCTCTTTATGATTCCCGCCGAGCAAAACCGGCGGGACTTTTAGACCGTTGAACTCCTCGGGTCTGGTGTAATGGGGATATTCCAAAAGTTTTCTTCCTCCAATATCAAAAGATTCGCTTGTCGTCGCTTCTTCCTTTTTCAAAACTCCGGGAATCAGCCTGACGACCGCATCAACAATCGCCGAAGCTGGAATTTCACCGCCGGTCAGGACAAAATCACCAATGGAAATTTCTTCATCAATATAAGCGTTTACTCTCTCATCAACCGCTTCATAATGACCGGCAATTATTATTAAATGACCGATCTTGGAATATTCTCTTGCTTTTCCTTGATCAAATAACTTGCCTCGCGGCGACGTCAATAAGATTTTGGTTTTAAGCTTTGGATTTGAGATTTTGGACTTGAGATTTGAGATGGCTTTATGGACAACATCTACCCTGATCACCATTCCTGCTCCCCCGCCATATGGTCGATCATCGACTGTCCCGTATTCATCAATGGCAAAATCGCGAAGATTGATTATTTCCAATTCAACTAGTTTTTTTTCAACTGCTCTTTTGATGATGCTTTCTTCGAAAAAACCGGAAACCATCTTCGGAAAAAGGGTGACAACGGAGATTTTCATTAGGTTACAAAGAAATAATAAGAAAACCGATAATCATAACGATTCCCCCCACTATGGTCTTGACCGTCAACGCCTCTTTAAGAAACAAGGCGGAAAGAATGAGGGTAAATAGCGGAAGAGATAGAACGGCGAAAGTTATTCCAAGCGCATTCGAGCTTTTCTGGATCCCGGCGACGTAAAAAATTTGCGCCAGAAACCAAGAACTAAAAGCATAAATAATCATTACTACCCAACTATTTAAAGAAAGTTTCTCTTTGCTGGCAAAAAAAACGGGCAGATAGAATAACGACCCGACAATTGAACCAGCCGCTGCTACAAAAAACGGATTGTTATGCTGGAAAAACTTTCTGATGAAAATAATCTCTCCAGCCCAAAGGAGTTCTCCGATGATGACATATAATAGTCCAAGATCCATAGTAGAATTATATAGTAATCACAAGGAAAATGTCATTCCGGCGAAGGCCGGAATCCAGACATAAATTTGAACTATATCAATGAAAAAGCTCGTTTTGAAATTAATTAGAGGTTATCAAAAAACTTATTTTTTTAGAAGCACTCTATTAAAACAACTGTATTTAAGTGATTCTGCTTGTAGGTTCACACCAACTTGTTCAAATTACACATATCAAGCAATCGAAAAATACGGAGTCGCCAAAGGGTCGTGGCTCGGCCTGAAAAGAATCAGCCGTTGCCATCCATGGAATAAGGGCGGCTTTGACCCTATTCCCTAGCCGCAGAGACTTTTTGACAACGGGTCAGGAACGCCCGTTGACTGGCTGACAAATTCTCCTTTTTTCCGCTCCAGGCCTTTAGACCTTCTTGCTGTAAAGCCCGACCAAACGAATAGCTCAACTGCCACGGCAATTTCTTGTATTGGGAATTCATTGCCTTGAGGTATTCTGTCGACTGGTCAGGCGTCAAACCACCTGACAAAAAGACGATCCCCGGGACGGTTGACGGAACGGTCGCTTTCAGAGCGGTAACCGTCAGTTTGGCGATCTCTTTAGCGTTCGCTTGCTTGGCTGATTCTTTCCCCGGCAAAACCATGTTCGGTTTCAAAAGCATCCCCTGGAAATAGACGCCAAATTCTTTCAGCCAATAAAAGACGTCTTTGAGGACGGCCTTTGTGACGGTGAAACTTTTTTTGATGTCGTGTTTGCCTTCGAGAACCAAAATCTCCGGTTCGACGATCGGAACCAAACCGGCCTTTTGGACGAGCAAGGCATACTGGGCCAGTCCGATCGAATTGGCGCTCACCGCTCCCTTTGACGGCATGTCTTTGCCGATTTTATAAACTGCCCTCCACTTGGCGAAGACCGCCCCCATTTGTTTATATTCATCCAGTCTTTTTTGCAGCTTGTCCAATCCCAAAGTAAAACTTTCCTCGTTTATATTATATTTATAAACTCCTTCGTCGACCTTTATGCCCGGAAGAACTCCGGCTTTTTTCAAAACGTCGACGATCATCTTCCCGTTTGGCAACGGATTTCTTAAAGTCTCATCAAATAAAATAATTCCGCTGATCGCTTTTTCATTGATATAGTTAAAATTTATGT
>JAMCTE010000034.1 GCA_023381015.1 Patescibacteria group bacterium
CATCTGTTTAATAAATTTTTATATATTTCTAAAGGTTCTTGTGGAGAGGTTAGATCGATGATTCATCTTGGTTTTGAATTAAAATATATCAACGAAGAAAGTTACAAAAATTTATTAAACAGATGCTTGGAAATTTCAAAAATGTTATCTGGATTAATTAAAACTTTATAAACTTTCTAACTTTAGGAACTTTATGAACTGGTTAATACTTTATCGTAACCGCCACAGCCTCGAAACAGCCAATGAGCAGTACGAGTCACAGTCGTTGTTGACACTTTTAACTCCCTAGCAATTTTTTTATATGACCAACCTTTTTTAAGAAGTCTAGCCATTTCCAATCGATTAGCAAATTCTTCAAACTCTTTGATAGTCAAAAGGTCTCTCAAGAAATTTGCCACCTCTTGTTCTGTTTTTAATTTCAAAAATGCTTTTGCTAAAAACTTTTCCTTGTTGTTTTTCGGCCTGTATGACTGAAAGTTGTTCATACTTTATTATATTAATATATTGCAATGAAATAAAACCCTCTTGACATTGCATCGGTCATATATTATCATATTAACACGTTAATATAAATAGCGTACTTTATTTAATTAAAGTAAACAAAAACTTATGAAAAAAATAAAATCACAAGTTTCATTGCATCATACCCTGCCGCAGGCGGGGTCGCCTTTTATGTAATTGATAATTAAAAATATTTGATTACTCTACCCCGCCTATGCCGGCGGGTTTTTCTTTGCCCGCCGAAGTTTAAACGAAGGCGGGTTTTATTACAAATTTTCAAAAAATTTATGAAACAAATAAGTCAGGTAACGATCACGGGTGGCGGTTTAACGGTTGAGCAAATTAAAGCTGTCGCTCGGGATTATATTACAGTTGAAATCGGCAAAGAAGCTGCCGACAAATGTAAGCGTGGTTATGACATTTTGCTGAAAAAAATCAATCAAAAAGAAAAAATCTACGGAGTCACCACCGGATTCGGGGAATTTTCTCAGGTATTTATCGATCCGGAAAAAGCCGCCCAACTACAGTTGAATCTCATAAGATCACACAGCACCGGCGTCGGCGACCCAGCTAAAGAAGATGCTGTCCGTGCCACCATGCTCTGTCGAGCTAATTACTTGGCGTCGGGAATGTCGGGAGGCCGGCCGATTCTTCTGCAAACGCTAGTCGAGATGTTAAACAAAAAAATCACTCCCTTGGTCCTCGAACAAGGATCGGTTGGATCAAGCGGCGACCTGGCGCCTCTTGCCATGATGACTTTACCGATGATTGGCGAAGGCGAAGCTTTTTTTCAAGGAAAAAGAATGCCGGGGAAAAAAGCCATGAAAAAAGCCGGAATTCCTCTCGTCAAACTTCAGGCCAAAGAAGGACTCGCCCTTATCAACGGCGATACTTTTATGGCTGGACTCGGCAGTCTTGAACTCTACGACGCGCTTCAATTAGCAAAAGTTTCGGAAATCTCCTGTGCGATGACGATGGAGGCGATCGAAGTCGTTCTCCAGGCCATGGACGAAAAAATTGCCAAAGCCAGGAAATTTTCCGGGCAGGTAATTGCTGCTAGAAATCTGAGGAAGCTAATGAACAAAAGCGAAATTTTGGCAGGACCTCCGCAACGAGTTCAAGACGCTTATTCGATCCGCTGCGCTCCTGTGATTTTAGGAGCCAGCCGCGAAGCGCTTCTCTGGATCAAACGTCAATTCGAGACCGAAATAAATGCTGCTCAAGATAATCCTCTGGTTTTTCTGGAAACAAAAGAAGTGTTGTCGGGCGGAAATTTTCACGGCCAACCGATCGCCATGCCTTTGGAGACTATGGCCCAGGCGATCCAGGAATACGCCAATAGTTCGGAAATAAGGCAAGAGCGGATGAACAATCCTTATTACAGCAAAATCTTGCCGGCATTTTTGATCGAATCAGGCGGTCTAAACTCTGGATTTATGATGCCTCAATATGCGTCAGCCGCACTCGTTAACGAGAATAAAATTCTCTGTTACCCGGGAATCGTCGACTCTATCCCCGTCTCCGCCGGACAAGAGGATGACTGTTCGATGGGCACCAACGCCGCCTTAAAAATCCAACGAATCATCCGCAACACCAGATACGTAATAGCGATTGAATTGATGCTGGGTTGCCAAGCTCTTGATTTCAAAAAAGGCAAGAAACCAGGAAAAGGGATCAAAACCGCTTATGACCTGATAAGACAAGAAATTCCCTATATTAAACAAGACGTTGTCCTGTACAAAAACGTGGAAAAGATTTTCCAGTTGATTAAAAGTGAAAGATTGGTTCAGGAGGTCGAAGAAAAGATCGGAAGACTCGAAGAACCAAAAGATCTGAAAAGATCCTATGAATAATTTGACCCTTGGCGAATCCAACACTCCTCTCTTCCGCTTTCCATTTCAGATATAATATCTGAAATGGAAAGCGGAAATCTGGGCCAAAGCCGAATATCAAAACCCGACTGGATCTTTTAAAGACCGAGGAAGCATCGCAGAAATTACCGAAGCGTTCAACCAAGGTAAAAAAGGAGTCGTTTGCGCCTCGACCGGTAATATGGCCGCCAGCTTGTCGGCTTATGCAGCAAAAGCCGGGTTGGAATGTTTTGTTGTCGTTCCCAAAAACACGCCAATAAATAAATTAAAACAAGCAACTGCCTGTGGAGCAAAACTGATTGAACTTGCTGGTAACTACGATCAATGTGTCAAAGAGGCCAAAAAACTATCGGAAGAAAACAATCTTCTTCTTTGTGGTGACTATGAACTGAGAAGACTTGGCCAAAGAAATTTAGGAAGAGAACTGGCCGAATCAGGAATAAATTTTGACGCTTTTATTGTTCCTGTTGGAAACGGTACTTTAGGTTGTGCCATTATCGAAGGATTCGTTGAAAAAAACAAATGGCCAAAATTCGTTGGCATTCAAGGAACAGGTTCTGATCCGATTGCAAAAGCGTGGAAAAACAACTCTCAATCACTTCAATTAATCGAAACGCCAAAAACTATCGCTTCGGCCATGAAAGTCGGCAGTCCTCTGGACGGAAGTCTTACCTTAAGTTGGGTTCGGGAAACCAATGGCATGATGTTATCTGTTGACGATGAAAAAATTACAAAAGCTCAACAACTTCTTGCTCAGAAAGAAGGAATCTTCGTTGAAACATCAGCTGCGGCAACCCTTGCCGGACTTATAAAAATAAACAACAAGATTAGATCATTAAAAATTGTCCTAATTCTCACTGGAAGTGGGTTAAAGGAAAATCTTTAAAATGAAAATCGAATCTTTACCTAAATCTAATGATACTGTTTTGGGTTCATTGCCCAAACTCTTTGTTGTTACAGCAAGAGAGCCAGGTTTAGGTCTTAAATCCTCTACGCTCACTTATAAAGAAGCCGATGCCAGATTTTCAAATTTATTGGATTCATCCGAATATCGACTAGGAATGCAAGCAGTCGACAGAGTTTTTCAGGCTTTTGATTTTCCTGATATTTATAATGGAAAATTACCTTACAGACTAATATTCCCTGCAGATGCCTTCAAGACATACCTAGAAATTTATGTTCCACTTTTTGATCCAGGCTCCGAACCTGTTCCTGCAAAAGACGTCTTTGTTGTGGAAACACCTGATGGGCAAGGATATCTATCAAGAAGCAGTTTTTGGAGTGCAATAATCGACGGCGTTTCCGCCGTAAGGAATAACCAATCTTTAATCCTCGATGGAAAAGTAGTAAATGTCGGCGGCGTCCAACCTTGCTTCAGGAACGAAGTAAAAGATGTACGACCCGGATGGAGGGAACTAGGCTTTTTGCAGGCCGATATAGAATTAGCCGGTCTTACAGACGAAAAAAGAAATAAGAATTGGTTTGACAAAACCGCGATAACACAACTTGTCAAAGCTTTAGAATCCATAAATATTCCACGATCAACCATAAATATTAGAGTCAATAATTTTTTCCAAATATTATATGAAGTATTGGGAGATAAGATTGGATTTTTGGAAAAGGAAATTTTTGGCTTAGATATCATAAATGAAATGGCACCATCAAAACTTATTGGAAATAACGACGAATTTGTTAATCTTCAAAAATCCGCTCTCGCTCAAATTGATATTTGGTTATCTGAAGGAAAATTGTCAGAAAATGCAGAAGCTTTTTTAATTGCTCTTATAAATACAGGCAATTATGACGAACAATTGCTTAAAAACTATTATCCAAAAGCATTCGAATCTTTGCAAAATTTAAATAAAATTGTTGAGGATATTCAAAGAGAATCACCTGATCTCAAAATTTCCATTGATCCTTTATCCGTCAGGGCCGGAACACCCGGTTACGACGGAACAACCATGCAGGCCGACGTCATTTCAAATGATAAAGTTTTTCCTGAACTTGCCGGAGGAGGAGCGTATCAAAAAGCTGCACAAAAAAGCTGGGAAACTCAATTTGATGAAACTCCGCCCGAAAATTTCTATATGGTCGGTTTTGCCCTTGGTTTGCCTAGACTTAATACTGTATTAAATTCTATAAACACAGAATGAAGAAAGAATTGATAAATATTACAAAAAAATTAGTTGAATTCCAAACTATTTCATCCAATAAGTCTGAATTACAAAAATGTTTAGAATATATACAAAATTATTTTATATCAACCAAACTATTTTCAAAAATATTTTATTCTAGCGGCTTTCCTTCCCTTTTCATCTCCAATTCGTCATCAAAAAAAATGGATCTAATTTTAAATGGTCATATAGACGTAGTTGATGGAGCCAAAATTCAGTTTAAGCCTTTCATCAAAAACAACCGACTATATGGAAGAGGAACAATTGACATGAAATCTTCAATAGCAATAATGATGATTATTTTGAAAAATGTTGCACAAAATTCAACAAAAAAAATTGGAGCAATGTTTGTTTGTGATGAAGAAATATTCGGCGAGAACGGAACTAAATATCTTTTAGATAAAGGGTATAGGTCTAAATTTTCTATAATAACCGAAGAGTCAAATTTTGACATTGTTACTAAACAAAAGGGTCAAATAACAATCAAATTTGAAGCAAGGGGGAAATCCGGCCACGGGTCTCAACCATGGACAGGTAAAAATGCTATTGAGAATCTAATAAGTTCTTATAAACAATTAAGAAGATCATTTCCGAAAGATCAAAAAAGTAGTTGGGAAAAACCAACAATTAATCTTGGAATAATAAAAGGTGGAACAGCAGCAAATGTAATACCAGATGAAGCAGAATTATTTTTAGATATTCGTTATCCGTCAATATCAAAATTGGAAACGGTGCTAAAAAAAATGGATAAAATTATAGAAAACCATTCTGTCAGCTACTCTATCTTGTCAAAAACTTTTCCAATGTATTCTGGTGACGTTGACAAATATGTCAAAAAATTAATCACAATCACTAAAAAAATCAAAAATAAGAAATCGAAATTAAAATGGACCAACTACTGTAGCGATGCCCGATATTTTTCTGAAAAGAATATGCCCGTGATAGAATTTGGACCAACTGGTGGTGACTATCACTCTGATAATGAATATGTGGAAATCGATAGCTTAATAAAATATTACGGAATTCTTAAAGAATTTATACTTACTTAAATAGTATAGCCTCGTTCCACCCGTAGGGTGGAAAGCGACAGACTTCGAGAAAAATTTGTTGCTGTAATCTTCTGGAGATACTATTTTGTGTAATCTAGTCCATAGACAAAAACAGTCATAAAGTCTATAAAATCCTTAAAGCCGTGATCAGAAACAATAGGAAACCCAATAGTTAACAAATGTTAGTTGGAAATACCGATTCATTCCGCAAACGTTTTATTGGACATATTTCAGATAATGCCAAATCATGTTCATGGAATATCAATCATTAAACGAAAACATTCCGTAGGGGTTTCATTTATGAAACCCGAAACGATATTTAAAATTTCAAAATCAAATCATCATATGGGTTTGATGAATCAAACCCTTACATTAGAATTGGCCGTCCGTTATTTTAAATCAAAATGTTCATACCAAATCCATAAAATAGATTTTAAGAGATGAAGAAAATCCAAAGAAAGGAGGTGATTGATCATGACTGATAAAAATCAAATGCAAAAAGAAAAAATTTCCGGACAGATGTTAAAATTAAAAGGCAAGACGATTTTTTTCGACGTCTATAAGGCAAAAAACGACAGCAATTATTTGAAAATTACCGAATCCAGGTTCGATAAGGAAACAAAACAGAGTAAAAGATATTCCATAATTCTATTCAACGATGATATTGAAGAATTTAAAAAGATGTTGAATAGTATTTCTTTATAGACTTTAGACTCTATGACTTTTACTCTTTTTCTGTGTCAACAGCAGGATTCGAACCTGCGACCTAGCGCTTATGAAACGCTTGCTCTGCCGCTGAGCTATGTTGACTAACTTTGCCTCAGATATTATATAATATAACCTATTGTTATGGCAAAAATAGACCTTTCGATTATCATCGTGTCTTTCAACACGAGAAAGATCACCGAGGACTGCCTGAAATCCGTCAACCGCTCTCTCTGGAAGTCAAAAATCAGATACGAAATCGTCGTCGTCGACAACGACTCCCACGACGGCTCCCAGGAACTTTTGTTGTCGATGGAAAAAGACAGAAAAAACCACCTCATCTACTACCAAACCGGCGGCAATTTGGGTTTCGGATCGGGAAACAACTTCGGCGTCAAACGTTCACACGGCAAATACCTCCTTCTTTTGAACTCGGATACGATCGTCCTTGACCGGTCGATCGAAAAACTGCTTGATTTTTACGTAAAAAACGAAAAAAGCGTCCATTTCCTTGGAGCAAAACTCCTTAATAAAGACCTGACTCCCCAGCCGTCGGCCTGCCGATTCTTCACGCTTCCTGTTGTTTTTGCCACCCTGCTTCTTAAGGGAGACTATTGGGGATTGACGAGATTCTCCCCAAATGAGTTCAAAAAAGTCGACTGGGTTTCCGGCGCCTGCATCCTCACCAAAAGAACTTCTTACAACAAATTGGGCGGTTTTGACAAAAACATCTTCATGTACATGGAAGAAGTAGATCTGCTGTATCGGGCCAAAAAAATCGGTTTTGAAACATATTTTTATCCCAAAGCCCAGGTGATCCACCTCGGCAGCGCTTCCTCAGGGGGAAAAACCTTTCCCATTCTCCAGGTCTACCGCGGTTTCCTTTTCTTTTACAAAAAACACTACTCCAAACTGTCGCTTTTCGGATTAAGAGTGATTTTAAAATTTAAGGCGATAATTGCCTATTTTATTGGTAAAATAAAAGGTAATCAATACCTGGTCAAAACCTATGAACAAGCTTTTCGGATTTCTTAAAAAACTGGACGACAACCTGGTCAAGATCCTGTTGGTCGGATTCATTTTTTTCGTGCCTTTATGGCCGAAGCTTCCGATCAAAACAATCAACTACACCTATATTGCCATCAGGCTGGACGACCTTTACTTGGCACTGATGAGCTTTGTTTTTTTAATCCAGCTTTTGAGAAAAAAAGCCACTTTGAACCGGACTTTCCTTTGGCTATTTATAGCTTTTTGGGGGGCGGTCTTCCTCGCCACCGGCTGGGGCATCTTCGTCCAGAAGACGATCGTCATCGCCAGTCTAGGATATCTGAACGCTTTAAGAAGGGTCGAATACATGATCGTTTTTTTCATCGCTTTTTCGGTCGTCAAAACCAAAAGGGATTTTTTCCAACTTCTTAATTTGTATCTTGTCGGAGTCTTGCTGACTGTCCTTTATGGGTTCGGGCAAAAGTTTTTTAACCTGCCGGCAGTACAAACCATGAACCCCGAATACGCCAAGGGCTACCTTCTTTATCTGACTCCGGAAGCCCGTCTTTCGTCGACTTTCGCCGGCCACTACGACCTGGCTTCCTACCTGGTTTTTGCCATTCCGATCATCTTCGGCCTATATTTTTTTTCCAATAAAAAAAGATACCTCGGTCTATTCGTTCTCTCCTTGATCATTCTGATTTATACTTCGTCACGCATTTCTTTTGGCGCTTATGTCGTGTCGGCTTTCGCCTTCTTGATCTTTATAAGAAAATATTGGTTTGTGGTTTTCGCGGTTTTATTGACTGCCTTATTAATGTTTACTACAGGCGAATTGACGAAAAGATTCCTCCAAACCTTCCAAGTACGAAGAATCCTCGTCGACGAAAAAACCGGCGCCGTCTATATCGGCCAAAAAATCACGACGAAGGACCTGCCGGCCGGAAGCTTTTACGTCAAATTAGGCAACCAACAAGGAAGCAACTTGAATCAATTAAGGCAACAGGTCATCCAACAACAAGTCAACCAAGCTACCTTGTCAGGTCAGATCAGCCAAGGCCAAGAACAGCAGTATATCGCGACTTTAGCGGCGAACCTCCAACCTGTCAATACGGTTGTTTCCGACATTTCTTTCGCTACCCGGCTCCAGATAGAGTGGCCAAGGGCCATTAACGCTTTCAAAAAAAATCCCCTTTTGGGGACAGGACCGTCTTCGATCACTGAGGCCACCGACAATGATTATTTAAGATGGGTCGGAGAGTTCGGACTTTTGGGAACCGGTCTATTTTTCTTGATCCTCTACGTCTTATATAGAAAACTTTGGTCAAAAGACTTAGTCAACCTTGGATTTATTTTTGGGCTCGCAGGTCTAATGATCAATGCTACTTACATCGACGTCTTTGAGGCGTCGAAAGTCGCCTACACCTTTTGGATTATTGCCGGAATCTTTGTCGCTTATAATTCGCTAAATAAACCCGCAAGTCAACCGACCAAAGGAAGAAGGACAAAATGAAAAAACTGGATTTGTTTTTGCTGACGATGATACTGTTAGTCGGCTTAGCCTTAAGGTTGTATAAAATCGACATTCCGCTGGCCGATTTTCATTCTTGGAGACAGGCTGATACCGCCGCAGTCGCCAGGAACTTTCTCCGGGGAGGTTTTGATTTGCTCCACCCCCGCTACGACGATTTGAGCAATGTCCAATCTGGTTTCGAAAATCCCCAAGGCTACCGGATGGTCGAGTTTCCTATCTACAACGCAATTTTTGCCTACGGATATCAACTGATGCCCTCCTTGACCCTTGAAGAATGGGGAAGATTGGTATCGATATTCTTTTCCCTGGTCATTATCGCCGTTATTTATTACCTGCTCCTCAAGGAAAAAGACCGTCTGGCGGCTTTTTTCGCCTCTTTCATTTATGCCGTCTTTCCGTTTTTCGTTTTCTTTTCCAGGGTGGTGTTGCCTGAATCGACTGCCCTGGGTTTTACTTTCCTGGCCATTCTGTTTCTTTATGTAGGAAACCCGAAAAAAACCGTCAGCTATACTATCTATCTTATTCTCTCCATCATTAGCTTTGCGGTAGCCTTATTGGTTATGCCGACAACGATTTTTTTTGGTTTGCCGCTCGCCTATATTTTCTTCAAAAACTACAAGTGGAAAACAGTCAAGAATCCTTTGTTCTATCTATATTTTTTGATCGCCGTTGCCCCACTATTTTTGTGGCGCAATTACATCAAATCCTACCCGGAAGGAATTCCTGTCAACGAATGGCTTTTTACAAGCGTCAATACCGGAGGAGGATTGCAGAACGTTTTTTTCAGACCGGCATTTTTCAGATGGATTTTTTTTGACCGGATTAACAACTTGATTCTTGGCGGTTATCTGACGGTCTTTTTTGTCCTGGGGATTGTTGCCAAACAAAAACGTTGGTTGCCGTTGACGATCCTCTTTGCCTCGATAGTTTATCTTTTTACCTTTCAGGGCGGAAACGTCCAGCACGTCTATTACCAGACTCTGATCTTGCCCGGTCTGGCGATATTTACAGGCTTAGGAGTCAGTTTTCTCGCCGAAAACAGAAAGATCGTGGTTCCCTTCCTCGTTTACGTTTCCATTCCGATAATGTTTGCCTTGTCTTGGTTTTTTTCATTTTATCAAGTAAAGAGTTATTATGATTATTCGGCCGAACTGGTACAAGAAGCTCAGATTATCAACAGTCTGACCTCCAGTCAAGATAAGATTGTCACCGACCGGATGGGCGACACGACGCTTTTATATTTGAGTGACAGGCGTGGCGCGCCAGCAATCTACAAGGATCCAAAAGATCTAAAAAATCTTGGTTATAGTTATTTGGTCACTTCGAGTCAAACCGAAATCAACCTCCTCAAAGACAAATACGAGGCCGTGTTTGAAAATGATAAATTCTCGATCTTCAAGCTATGATCTCTTTCTTAAACTCGAAATTAAATCACGTATAATCTAAATATGAAGATTTTGATGCTGACTCCATACGTTCCTTATCCTCCGTCTTCTGGAGGCCAGGTGCGAACCTACAACCTTCTGAAACATCTTTCTAAAAGCAATGAGATAACCCTGATCTGTTTGTACAAAAATCCCGACGAAAAAAAATACCTCGACAAACTGAAGCCATACTGCCACGCCGTCTATTTTTGCCAAAGATCACCTCATCCTTGGACATTGAAAAACATTTTTAAGTCGGTTTTTAGCCTTAAACCATTTTTGATTGTCAGGAACTATTCAAAAGAAGCCGAATCCATCTTGAAAGAAATCCTAAACAACCAGAAATTCGACATCATCCACGCCGAAACCTTTTATATTATGCCCCATCTACCGAAAACGAGGATTCCCATTTTTCTTCTGGAACAGACGATCGAATATCAAGTCTACCAGCACTTTGTCAATTCGCTGCCTTTTTTCGCCAAGCCAGCTTTTTCCCTCGACATCCTGAAACTAAAGATCTGGGAAAAAAATTATTGGAAAAAGGCCTATCTGGTCGGCGCCGTTTCCAACACCGACAAACAGATTATCAACCGCCTTGACCCTGCCATCAAACCCGTGATCATACCCAACGGCGCCGGGGAAGACATGATTGCCGACAGGCTGGCCGATAAAAACCTGAAAAACCCTGTCGTTCTTTTCCAAGGCAACTTTTTTTGGCTGCAAAATACCGAAGCTGCAAATTATCTGATAAAAAAAATCATCCCAATTGCCGAAAAAAAACTGCCCATCCTGAAATTCGTCATCGCCGGTCAAAATGCCGCCAACAAAATAGGCAATCCCAGGATTGATCGCCTCGAAATCATCGACATCGGTCCTAACCAAAGCGAACTGGTGAAACAGACCTATCAAAACGCCACTATTTTCGTGGCACCAATCTTCGGACCGGGAGGAACGAGGTTAAAAATATTGGCGGCGATGGCTTCCGGAATACCGGTAATTTCCACCAAAACCGGAGTCACGGGATTGACCGTCAAAAACAACTCGGACGTCCTCATTGCCAATACGCCTGAAGAATTTATCGAATCGATCGGAAAAATCATCAAAAACAAGGAACTTTACCAAACGATCAGGTCCAATGCCTATTCCTTGATCAAAAAAAAATACAACTGGCAGTCTATCGCCCAAAAACTAGAGTCCATCTATAAAACTCTTGCTCCGCACAAGAGTGATATAATATGAAGATATATGATGATAGGAATCGACGGCAACGAAGCCAACGTGGAAAAAAGAGTCGGCGTTTCTGTCTATGCCTTGAATCTTCTGAAATATTTCAGAAAAAAGGCCGATTCCACTCTCCGGTTTAAAATATTTCTCCGCTCTGCACCAGTTGACCTACCGGGAGAAACCGAATTTTTCAATTACGAAGTTATCCCCGGCAAGTATCTCTGGTCACAGATTTTCTTACCCTGGCGTTTGAATAGAAAAAAAGACGTCGACGTTTTCTTTTCCCCGGCCCACTACCTGCCGCGATTCTGCCCGGTACCGTCTGTCGTCACCATCCACGACCTTTCATATCTATACTTTCCCGAGGATTTCCTAAAAAAAGACCTCTTTCAACTGAAGAATTGGACCAGTTATTCCCTCCAACAGGCCAAAAGAATTATCGCCGTCTCTAAAACCACCAAAAAAGACATTGTCAAATCGTATGGAATCCCTAACGAAAAAATAGAAGTCGTCTACAACGGATACGAAAAAACCGTCAAACACCAAATCCCCAATATCAAGATGGAGCACCTTAAACACCCATATATCCTTTATGTCGGCACCCTTCAACCGAGAAAAAACATCTCTAGCCTGATCAAGGCATTTGACCAGTTTAAAAAACTCTACCCAGAGTTCAAATTGACGATCGCCGGAAAAAAAGGCTGGCTTTACGAACAAATCTTCTCTCAGGTGACCGATCTGGGTTTGGAAAACGACGTTTATTTCACCGACTTCGTCACCGACAATCAGCTGATGTTCCTTTATAAAAATGCTTTCTGCTTCGTTTTGCCTTCTTTTTACGAAGGATTCGGCATTCCCATCCTTGAAGCGATGAGCTTCGACTGTCCGGTAATCGCCTCTTTTTCTTCATCGCTTCCCGAGATAGGCGGTGAAGCCTGCCTTTATTTTGATCCGAGTAACGCTTTTGACTTGCTGGAAAAAATCAAACTGCTCAAAGACGATCAGAAACTAAGATTGGAACTGGTCAAAAAAGGTCGGCAAAGAATCAAAGAGTTTTCTTGGGAAAAATGCGCCGGGCAGACTCTCGACGCCATTAAGAGTACCACAAAGTCTATTTGACAGTTATTATTTGTTATTCAATATTTAATCAGTGCATCCTCTCCAATCCGAAACTTGGGAAAAAGCCAGACGGGCTATGGGAATAGAAACCAGTCGCCTCGACGGTTATTTGTTAACTTTCCATAACATTCCTCATACGCCTTACAAAGTCGGTTATCTGCCGCGTTCAACCATGCCGGAAAAACCGGTTTTGGAAAAGCTATACCGGTTAGGCAGACAAAACCGCGCCATTTTCATCAAGATCGAGCCATACGTCGAAAAAGGCTCAAAACTAAAAATCATGAATCAAGAATTGGTTAGTTCTCCGCATCCCCTCTTTCCGAAATGGACTCAAATACTCGACCTGACGAAATCAGAAGAAGATCTTTTCAAGAATCTCCACCCAAAAACACGTTACAACATCCGCCTGGCTGAAAAAAAGGGCGTCAAAGTCTTCGAAGAATCAAATGACATTGGCTTCAAGGATTTCGCCAAGCTTTATTTTGAAACTACAAAAAGACAACGCTATTTTGGCCACACCATGAAGTATCACCAAACCGTCTGGGACAATCTCAAAAAAGATTCCGGGCACATTCTGGTCGCTTATTATGACAATGTTCCGCTCGCCGCTTACCAACTGTGGTATCGGGACGGCATCATGTACTATGTCTATGGAGGCACTTCCGACCAGATGAGAAACCTGATGGCTTCGAACCTGCTGATGTGGGAAGCGATCAAGCTGGGAAAAAAATTGGGGGCGAAAAAATTTGACATGTGGGGTTCGCTACCGCCAAACTACGATCAATCACATTCGTGGGCCGGTTTCACCAGGTTTAAAAGCGGCTACGGAACCAAATTTGTGGAGTTTGTCGGCAGTTACGATCTTGTCATCAATCCTTCGCTTTATTACTTATACAATATTGTCTACCGTGTCAGAGAATTGATCCTTAAACTTCGGGCTTAATTTGATTTTTTTTCCTTGAGAGCAACTTTTAAAACCTGATCCATGTGCTCGACAAAAACAAAATTCAGGTCTTTGAGGACGTAGTCGGGTATTTCTTCAAGGTCTTTTTTGTTGTCTTTGGGCAAAATGACGGTTTTTATGCCGGCGCGGTGGGCGGCGATGACTTTCTCTTTGACCCCGCCTATTTCCAAAGCCCGTCCCCTCAAAGTGATTTCCCCTGTCATCGCGACAGTCCTGTGAGTCGGTGTCTTGGTGAGGGCTGATATCATTGCCGTCGTAATCGCCAGACCGGCCGATGGCCCGTCCTTGGGAACCGCCCCTTCGGGAACGTGGACATGAATATCGATCTTGTGGAAAAAGTCTTCTTTCAAACCGAACTTCTTGTAACGGGCCCTGACATATGACAAAGCCGCCTGGCAAGACTCTTTCATCACGTCACCCAAGTGACCGGTCAGCGTCAAACTGCCTTTTCCTGGCATGATGGCGACTTCGATAAACAAAATGTCTCCGCCAGCTTGAGTCCAAGCTAAACCGGTCGAAATGCCGACCGTGTCTTTTTCCTCGATCATCTGTGAAGAATATTTGTATGGGCCCAGATATTTGGAAACGTCGCTGACGCCGACAGACTTGTTTTTGACTTTTTTCTCGACAATTTCCCGGGCAATCTTCCTGAAAATGGTGGCAATCTGTCTTTCCAGTTCCCGAACACCGGCCTCCCTGGTATATCGCCTTATGATCGTCTTCAAACCGCTATCGGTGATGTCGGCCTCTTTGTTTATCAAGCTATGGGCCTCCAGTTGTTTTTTGACCAAATGGCTCTTGGCGATGTTAAACTTTTCGTCTTCGGTATACCCGGGGAAATGGATCACTTCCAACCGATCTAACAGTGCATCAGGAATGGTATCAAGGATATTGGCGGTGGTAATGAAAAAAACGTCCGACAGATTAAACGGTACTTCGAGATAGTGGTCGGAAAAAGAGTGGTTCTGTTCCGGGTCAAGGGCTTCCAAAAGGGCGGCCGAAGGATCACCCCGGTAGTCGCGACCGAGCTTGTCGATTTCGTCGAGCATAAAAACCGGGTTTTTTGTTCCTGCTTGTTTGATACCCTGAATCATCCTTCCGGGTAACGCGCCGACATAAGTCCTCCTGTGGCCCCTGATTTCGGCTTCGTCCCTGATCCCTCCTAAGGAAATTTTGATGAATTTCCTGCCCAGCGATCGGGCGATGGAACGGCCAAGGGACGTCTTGCCGACTCCTGGCGGTCCGACAAAACAAAGGATCGTCGGCTGGCGACCTTTTTTCTTTTTCATCTTTCCCATTTCCATGACGGCCAGGTATTCGAGAATCCTTTCTTTGATTTTCTTCAACCCGTAATGGTCTTCGTTGAGAATTTTTTCCGCGTCCTTGATGTTGATTTCGTTCGGGGAGACGACTGACCAAGGCAGTTCGACCAGCCAATCGAGATAGGTCCTGACGTAGGATGACTCTGGATTGAACTGGGACATCTGTTTGAGCCGCTTTAATTCTTTAAGGGCTTTTTCTCCGACTTCCTTCGGCATCTGGGCTTTCCTGATTTTTTCATCGTATTCGACCAAATCCTTGTCTTCGCCTTTTTCCCCTAATTCTTCCTCGATCGTCTTCATCTTTTCCCTCAAGATGCTTTCCCTCATTCCTTGTTCGAATTTCTTTTGGGTCTTTGACGATAACTTCTGTTCTATCTCCAAAATCTTGATTTCACGATTGACGTAGTCGACTTCTTTTTTTAGTTTGACTTTTATGTCTGTTTCCTCCAATAGGTTTTGTCGCTCGTCAATTTTTAGGTCTAGAACGATTGCCATCTGGTTGGAAAAACTGACCGAATCGTTGGTATTGAGTATATTCATCAAGAATACGAAGTCGACCGTCTTTCCTAGATTGATCGCCTTTTTAATCTGGGCGGAAATATACTTGACCATCGCCTCTATTTCCTCGCTCTTGACTGAAGTCTCCTTTACCACCTCGTATTTGGCCATAAACCAATCTTTTTCCTGGGTGAACGACAGCACCTTGACCTTCTCTATTCCTTTAACCAAAGCATTGATTTCGCCCCTTTCACCGACAGAAGTTTTCTCGATAGAAACCAGGACGCCAACCCGATAAAGATCATCGGCCTTAGGATCGTCAATGGTAGAATTTTTTTGCATCAACAGAATTAGCTTCTTGTCTTTCTTTAGGGCGACATTGATGGCGCTGACGCTTTTTGGCCTTCCGAAGACTAATACGTTTTCCGTTCCTGGAAAAACTATGCCGTCGCGCACGGCTGATACTGGATGAACAGATTGTTCTGACGCCCCGATTAAAAATGCCATTATATTTAGCAGTCTATCAGATTAATTGCTAACTGTCAAGGGCTATTTTTATAGGCTAAACCTATAGTATTGATAGCCCGTCGGTATAATCTAAAGTTTTAAATCCGTATAAATATCTTGCACGATTTCAGATAAAGTCCTGGTAAAGGTTTTGGAAATCGGCAAACCTCTCCCGAGATACTAGAGTCTGGTCTTTCAGCTGGTCTATCTGGTCGGTGAAACTCGGTCTTTCCACTTGATAAAGCACTCCCAAGGGGAACTTCTCCTGACCGACTTCAAGACTTTTGCCAAGCGCTTCTTTTAGATCATCCTTCTTGTAATCTTGAGGCAATTTATAGACTCTTTGCAGATAATACTGGAAGGTATTGATTTTGTTGAAAGTAACGCAAGGCTGGAGAATGTTAATCAAGGAAAAACCTTTGTGGGCAATACCGGCTTTTATCAAAGAAACCATCGTTGCCATATCTCCGGCAAAGCTTTGAGCGACAAAAGTCGCTCCATTGATCAAAGCCAAAGCCATCGGGTTGATCGGTACCTCGATTATCCCTGAGGGGGTGGATTTGGACTTGAATCCCTTCGCCGCCGTCGGTGCCACCTGACCGGTAGTCAAACCATAGACGCTGTTGTCATGGACGATAACCGTAATGTCATGATTGCCTCGACAGGCGTGGAGCAAATGATTGCCGCCTTCACCATAACAATCACCGTCACCGACGATGGCGACAACCGGCAAGTTATGATTGGCCAATTTTATTCCGATGGCGTTCGGCAATGCCCGGCCGTGCAAAGAATGCATTGCATAAGCATTGATGAAGTCATTCATGTTTCCTGAACAACCGATGCCGAAAACGACCGCCACCGATGACGGATCATAACCCAGCTGGACAAAAGCCTGCTTGATCGACAAACCGATCCCCCAGTCTCCGCACCCCGGACACCAAGTCGGATTGTACCCACTAAAATCGTTTATATTTGTCATATTTTCAAATTCTAAATTACAAGTTCAAAATAAATTTAAATATTTAAATTTTAAGATTATTTGTGATTTGTTATTTATAATTTAATATTCTCTAGTATATACTCAGCACTTATCGGTCTTCCGTCGTATCTTAAAATTTTCTCTTTAATCTCGACGCCTGTTTCCGCTAGCAACAATTTACCAAACTGTCCCCAAGAATTGTTTTCTACCAAAATATACCTGATGTTTTCCTTAAAGAGGCCTTTGACCTTTTCCTTATCCATCGGATAAATATGGGTAAAATGCCAAAAGCCAGTTTTCATGCCTTTTTCCGTCAGCTGTTTCTGTGCTTCCATGATGGCGCCTTTGTTTGAACCCCAAGAAACAAAAACATCGGTAGCATTGGAGTCTCCATAATATTCCGGCAATCTAAAATCATTCTGCAAGTATGTCTTCCACTTCCGAGCCCTCTTGTTGACTTGGATGACCCTGGGTTGGACTGCCTCGGTAGTGTGGCCGTCTTCAACGTGTTCGTAGGAATTGGCTTGGAAGTAATATCCGGGAACACCGGGAATGATCCTCTCCGATACGCCGTCTTCGGCGTCCTTATAGCGAAGATAAATCTGGGTCTTGCCCGAAGGCTTAAGGCTGGTTACGAGCTTACCCCGGTTGATTTTGTAGTTGGCAATGAAATCGTCGATGAATTTTTTTGCAAGGCTTTTATGGCCTTCGGAAAGATACATGTCGCTGAGGATGATGACCGGCAGTTGATAGACGTCGGCCATGTTAAAAGCTTTGCCTGTCAACTCGATCATTTCTTCAACCGTCCCAGGAGAGAAAACTATTTTTGGAAACTCGCCGTGACCGGAATGGACGGTAAATAACAGGTCTCCTTGCTCGGTCCAGGTTGGCATCCCGGTGGCCGGTCCGGGCCTTTGGGCAATGAATATGACGACCGGCATCTCGGTCACACCGGCCAAAGACACCGATTCCACCATCAAAGCGAACCCTCCACCCGACGTCCCGACCGCCGACCTGACGCCGGCGAACGAGGCTCCTAAGGCAGTATTGATAACGGAAATTTCGTCTTCGGCATGCCTCACCACCATCTTGCTTTTTTTCTGCCAGGCAGCCAAAACCGTCAACACCGTCGACGAAGGAGTCATCGGATAAGCGCTATACAAACGGCAGTCGGCGATGACGGCTCCCAAAGAAAATGCCTCGTTGCCCGTCAAAACCAACTTCGGTTCCACCGTAGTCATTTTTGTCAATAATTTATTCGGCGATGGGAATTTTTTTTGGGCGCTGTCGTATCCGGCTTGGGCAAACTGCTTGTTGATGTTGACGACGGCCTCGCCTTTTCTGGCGAATTGCTCTTCGATTACCTTGAGAAGTTCGTCGATCTCGGCTCCGAGGGTCGCCAAAGAAGCGCCCAAGGCCACCGTGTTTTTCATGACCGCTTGACCTTTCAAATCGGTGACGATCTTCTTGAAGGAGACGCTGACTTTCTTATAATCGCCTTCAATCTTGAAATCGTTCTCGTCATAAACGACGATGCTTTCTTTGTTGAGCCGGTCCGAGTGCTTGTCGAATGTCTCCTTGTTCAAACAGACCAAGACATCGATCGTCGGCTTCAGGTGCCTGATTTCGAAGTCGGCAACGTGGACCTCATAAGCATTATGTCCTCCACGGATTAGAGACGGATACTCGACATAGTCGAAAATGTGATAACCCAACCTTGTGGCAATTTTGGCAAAAACGACGCCGGTCGTCATGATGCCGAAACCGGCTTCTCCTCCGATCATCCAATTAAAGTCTGTCATTTTAGTCGTAACAACACGGGTCTTTGTACCCGCAATTTTTACAGGTCGCGTCCCTACCTCCCGGCATCCCCATCAGACTCTCAAATCCGCATTCCGGGCAATTTCTGATATTATCTTCTAAAAATTCCGGAACGATAATTTTTTTTGGGCTTGGCAAACCGGCGGAGTCGATGATTCCACCGGGAAAAAAAGCCTTTGCCGCCGAGTTTCTCATAATTCCAATTTCTTCACTGCTTCTAAAGAGAAAATTTTACACTTAATCCGATTGACCCCAAGTTCGATCCCTAACAGCTTAATGATAAATTTTTTGTCGATTTTTTTCAATTCATCTTTTGGTTTACCTTTAAGGTAAGCGGTCACCATTGAGGCCGAAGCCTTGGAAATGGCGCAACCTTGACCCTTAAACTTCACGTCTTCGATCCGGCCTTTTTCTATCCGTATCGTCAGATCAATTTCGTCGCCGCATAACGGATTGGAAACGTGGGAATGGCCGGTCGGTCGGTTAACCATACCGTAGTTTCTTGGATTCTGGTAATGATCCAGAATTAATTCTGAATATAAACTCACGTTAATAGATGTCTAATTATTAATTTATTTTCCCAATACATTCTCGACTTTCTTCAATCCTTTGATAAATTTCTCGACGTCGGATTCATCGTTATAAATATAGAAACTGGCCCTAACCGAGGCGCTCGCTCCCAATCTGGTATGGAGAGGCATGGCACAGTGGTGGCCGGCCCTGACGGCGATTCCTTCTTCGTCCAGGATCGAAGCGACGTCATGCGGGTGAAACCTGCCGAATTCGAAAGCGACTACCCCACCTCGATCTTCACTGTTGGTCGGTCCGAAGATTTTTATCCGGTCACCAAACTGATTTGATAATTCCTGCAAACAAAATTGGACCAATCTTCTTTCGTGCTCTCTTACTTTATCCATCCCCAGGCTGTTTAAGTAACTAACCGCTTCTTTAAAAGCGATCACCTCGCCGATTGACGGAGTACCGGCCTCAAATTTGTGGGGAGGTTCTTTGAAAACGGTCCGGTCGACATATACCTCATCTATCATCTCCCCGCCGTACATAAAGGGAAACATGTCTTTTAGGGTTTTTTCTTTCCCCCAGACTACGCCGACTCCGGTCGGTCCCAACATCTTATGAGAAGAAAACGCCAAAAAATCGCACCCCAGGTCCTGAACGTCAACTTTCAGGTGGGGAACGGCTTGAGCGGCGTCAACGACGACGATTATCTCCGGATTAATTTTCTTGGCTTCCCTGACGATATTTTTTATCGGATTGATCGTACCCAAAACATTGGATGCATAAGTCAAGGCGAGGATTTTCGATCTTTTTGTAACTACACGATTGATGTTTTTCAAAAGATACCCGTCCTCATCGATGTCGATGACCTTTAAGGCGGCACCGTTTTCGAAAGCTAACTGCTGCCAAGGGACAAAGTTAGAATGATGTTCCATAATCGAAGTGACTATCTCATCGTTGCCATCAACTATTTTTCGACCCAGGCCGTAAGCGATCAAATTTATCGATTCGGTAGTATTTCTGGTAAAGACTACTTCATTTTCGCTTTTTGCTTTAATAAATTCCGAGACCACCCTACGGGTGTCCTCGTATTCTTGAGTGGCTTTTTCCGAAATCTTGTAAACGCCTCTAAAAATATTGGCTGAATATTGAGAATAGTATTCGACGGCCTTATCGATGACCGATCTTGGCTTTAGCGAAGTAGCGGTCGAATCAAGATAGACTAGTCCTGGGTTATTTTTGAAAATCGGAAAATCCTGTTTTATATTCATAATATAACTTACGTCACCCCGACGAAAGTCGGGGTCCAGTCGTAAAATTGTTAATTTTTAGTCTGGATTCCGGCCTTCGCCGGAATGACAATTTGTTAAATAAATTTATTCTTTATCTCATCAATAAAACCTTCCACTAATAGCTTTTCTGCTTCTTTTTCTTCTAGTCCCCTACTTTTAGTATAAAACATTTGCTCTTTATCTAATCTACCTGTGGTCGACCCATGGGTACAGAAAACATCGTTGGCAAGAATTTCCAGATATGGCCTGGAGTCAATAAAACAGTCTTTAGACAAAGTCAGATTTTGGTTTTTTTGGTAAGCGTGGGATTTCTGGGCATCCTTTTCGATCCTGATCAAACCCCGGTAGTAGAATTTCGATGATCCGTAAAAAACTCCTTTTATCAACAAATTTGAAGTCGACGAAGGCGCCCGATGAACCTGGACGGTGTTGACTTTAAAATCATCAGATTTATTTCCAACATATAAACCATAGATGTTTAAATTGACGTTTGAGGCGTTGATGTCAAAAACTAATTCTCCGGAAAGATTTTCAAAAAATACCGCATAGTCTCCTGGTTTATCAAAACTTACTTTTGTTTGTCCAGTTTCGTTTAAATTTATGACATTCATAATGTTAAATATTTTTATCCCACGCTCCCAGCCATCTCTAAGTTTATTAACCTATTCAATTCTATCGAATACTCCAAAGGTATCTCTTTGGTTACCGGTTCGATGAAACCATTGACCAACAGTCCCTCGGCGTCGCTTTTTTTTATTCCCCGGGACGCCAGGTAAAATAATTTTTCTTCTCCCAATTTTTCAACCGTAGCTTCGTGTTGAACGTCAACCTCTTGATTTTTTATCCTCATCGTCGGGTAGGTATCGCTCCGGGAATCCTCGTCCAAAATCAAAGCGTCACAAGTAACGTACACCGAAGACTGTTTAGCAGTCGGGTTGACCTGGACCAAACCTCGATAGGATGTCCTGCCTCCCTGTCCGGAAATCGATTTGGAAATGATTCTCGATGACGTATTCGGCGCCAAGTGAATCATCTTGGCTCCGGCGTCCTGATGCTGGTCACGGCTGGCATAAGCAATCGACAGCACTTCTCCCCTGGCTCCCTCTCCTACCAAATAACAAGAAGGATATTTCATCGTCACGGCGCTACCGAGGTTGCAGTCGACCCATTCCATCACGCCCCGGTCAAAGACCCGGGCCCGCTTCGTCACCAGATTGTAGACGTTTTTGCTCCAGTTCTGTACCGTGGTGTACCTGACCCGGGCGTTTTTGGCGACGACTATCTCGACGACTGCGGCGTGAAGGGATGACGTCGTATAGATAGGCGCAGTGCAGCCCTCAATATAATGGACAAAACTGCCTTCCTCAGCAATGATTAACGTCCTCTCGAACTGGCCGAAGTTTTGGGCGTTGATACGAAAATATGCCTGGAGCGGCAGGCCGACTTTGATTCCTGCGGGCACGTAGACAAAAGATCCTCCTGACCAGACCGCCGAATTCAATGAAGCGAACTTGTTGTCATAGAAGGAAATAATCGTCCCGAAATATTTCTTAACGATTTCCGGATACCTCCTCAAACCAGTATCCATGTCGCAAAAGATCACTCCTTGGCGGGTCAGTTCTTTTTGGACACTCTCATAAACAACTTCCGATTCGTACTGGGCGGAAACACCAGCCAAAAATTTCTTTTCCGCCTCTGGGACGCCGATCTTGTCGTAAGTGGTTTTGATCTCTTCCGGCAGATCCTCCCAGGAACTTTTTTGTTCTTCGGTCGGCTTGATGTAATAGTAGATGTCATCGAAATTAATCTTGGACAAATCGGCTCCCCAGTCCGGCATCGGTTTCCTTTTGAATTCCTTGAAGGCTTTGAGCCGGAAATCAGTCATCCAACCGGGTTCTTTTTTGATAGCGGAGATTTTCTTGACGACCGACTCATCGATCCCTTTTTTTGACTTGTAGACGTTCGCTTCGGGCATGGAAAACCCGTACTTGTAGTCGAAATTGAGCTTAGAGTTTTTATCCATATGTACTTAAAACTCAAATCATTTCGTAACCATTCCTCTCGACTTCTTCCGCGAGTTTGTAATTGCCTTCCTTGACGATTCTTCCTTCCGACAGTACCAATACTTTGTTTGGCTTGATGTATTTCAGGATCCTGTTGTAATGGGTAATCAAAATGATTGTCCGGTTTTTTTTGTATTGGTCCAAAAACTTGGCAATGGTTTTTAAAGCGTCGACGTCGACTCCGGTATCAATCTCGTCAAAAATCAATACCTTGGGATCGAGGACTACCGCCTGAAGCAGTTCGAGTTTTTTCTTTTCACCTCCTGATGCGCCGTCGTTTAGTGAACGAGACAGCAGTTCGGACTTGATGCGGAGTTTTTTGGCAATGCCGTCGATTTCCTGTTTAACGGTCAACGGATCTTTCTTGCCGGACATTGCCAGACGAAGCAGTTGAAATACCGTAACGCCGTTCAAAGATAAAGGAGATTGGAAGGAAAGAAAAATCCCTGCCTTAGCTCGCTTGTCTGGAGAATCGGCGCTGATGTTTTTTCCGTTTAGATAGATTGATGATTTTTTGTCGACCCTGTAGGCAGGATGACCGGCGATCGTATATGCCAGAGTCGATTTCCCAGATCCGTTTGGACCCATCAAAGCGTAAACCTGGTTTTTTTCGAACTTGAAATCGATTTTATTGAGAATAGTTTTGCCTGAGACAGAGGCTGTCCAGTTTTTCAGTTTCAGCATAGTTTTGGAAAAAAGATTAAACCGCTTGAAGAAGTTTATATCTTCTCAGCTCCTTGCCGAGGATATTGGCTAGATTATGTTTTAACAGCGACTTGTGCTGGCAGTACTCGTTCCAAGGACATTGGTAACCTGGCTTCATGCATTTGGTGATTGCCAAATCTCCTTCAAAAATCTTCAGGTAATCATAAAGGTTTAAGTCTTTTGCCTTGTCGCTCAACCGGTAACCGCCGTCTTTTCCCTCCCGACTTTTCAGGATTTTAGCTTGAACTAACTCGGCCGCTATTCTGGCAAGAAACCGCTTGGGCAGCTTGACTTCCTTGAGTAACTCTGACAATGGTATATAGCCTTCTTTATCTTTAAGGTTAGAAATCAACAGCATTCCGTAATCAGATTGTTTTGTGATGTTTAACATATACTCCGGCAGTAACAGTTTAACCAAAAAAATTTCAAAAATCAAGCGAAGAAAGATCAAGACGCGGCGCTCTGTCGAGATCGTAAATTTCTTTTATGTACAGGTTTTTCACGGCCTTATAATAACCGACGACGCCGATCATCGCGGCATTATCTCCTGTCAGATATTTATAAGGCGGAAACAAAACACTACCATGATATTTTTTTGCCAGTCGCCTGGACAACAATCGCAATCTCCTGTTGGCGGTGACTCCTCCGCCAATCACCAATCGGTTGATTCCTGTCTGATTGATGGCCTTTTCGGTCTTTCTCATCACCGTTTCTAAGACGGCTTCCTGAAATGAACTAGCTAGTTTAGCAATGTTTCCGGTGACTTCCGGGTGGTTTTTTAAAAAATAAAAGAATGACGTTTTCAATCCGGAAAAAGAAAAGTTTAGGTCGTTGCTTTTTAGCATCGGCCTGGGAAAATGGTAGAAATCCCCGTTATCAACCTGCTCGGCCAACCTTTCCAAAACCGGCCCGCCCGGATAACCCAGACCCAGCAGCTTAGCCGCTTTGTCCAAAGCCTCTCCGGCGGCATCGTCAAGAGTCGAACCGATGACTTCGTATTGCAAATGGTTCTTGAAGATCGCGAATTCGGTATGACCTCCCGAAATCACCAAGGCCAGATAAGGAAATGTAAACTGACGGTCCGGATTGCCTTGGCTGTTTTGGACAAAAGGAGAATAGATGTGACCTTCCAAATGATTGACACTGATCAGTTTCTTATTAAATTTTTTTGCCAACTCTTTGGCTTTCTTGATCCCGACTTCAAGCGCCACTGCTAACCCAGGTCCTTTGGTGACGGCGATGGCGTCGATCTCGTCGATGGAAAATTTTTTGACGGCCTCCTCGATCACATAATCGATTTTCTCCTCGTGAGCCCTTTTGGCCAAAGACGGATAGATACCTCCCCAGTTCTTATGGATTAAAATTTGCGAATATATGGCGTTTGACAAAACCCGACGTCCATCAACCACCGCGACCGAAGTTTCGTCAGCCGAAGTGTCAATCGCTAGGATCTTCAAAATAGAGTCAAAAATTGATAACTATTTCCCTTTTGCCTTCATTTATGTATTTCATCTTGACGTAAATTATTTTAGCTTTACTTTTGATTAAGTCGTAGATGTCGCCGGTTTTTTCACCCCACTCGAAACATAACGTATTACCGGGTTTCAAAAATTTTCCGATGCCGAGATGTTTAAACTCTTCCTTTTCCTCGATCTGATAAAGATCAAAGTGATAAAAATTACCGTACTCGTAATAAATGACAAAAGTCGGTGAAATAATGTTGTTTATCCCCAACCTCTCCCCGATCCCTTTAATAAAAACCGTTTTACCGACTCCCAGTTCTCCCTCAATGATGAAAACCAATGGTTTATCGCTATACCCACTTTGTTCTTCAAAAATTTTTTTGGCGATGTCCTTGGTCTTTTTTGGACTGGTACTCAAATACGCCTTTGAGTTGAAAAAGTTGACGTCACCTTGACGGAGAACTTTCACTTCGGGCTGGGTAAAGTCGATGACGGTTGACGGTTTGTTTCTCGGCAAAACTCCGGCATCGACGATCAAATCGACCGATTGCTGTTTTTTACCTGATAGCGTCGACAGCATCGTTTCGACCGAATAATGAGGCGCTTGGCTGGAAAGATTGGCCGAAGTCGCCGTCACCGGCTTCGCGAACGATTTGATCAGCGTCTCGACGTTTTTATTTTTTGGCAACCTAAGCCCCAAGGTTCCTTTTTCCGATTCGATCGCCGGATCGACGAGGTGTTTTGACTTCAAAATTACCGTGTAAGGTCCGGGCAAAATCTCCTCCAGAATTTTTTCCTGGTTTTTGCTCAGTAAGGCGAGTTTTTTCATCATGTCTAAACCGGAAACAAAAACCGAAACCGGTTTGCCGGCCGGCCGGTTTTTAAAACCGATCAGCTTGTCGACGGCTTTTTTATCGGTGGCATCTACCAAGAGGCCGTAAACGGTATCGGTCGGAAAAACTACCATCCCACCCCTACGCAAAACCTTTAAGGTTTCTTTCAGGATTTCTTTGCTATTATTTTCCACCAGTTTTAATTTAATCATCGATAATCGGTTAAAAATTATTAAGATATTTTAACAGAATTTCTGCTAAAATAGGCTCTATGGCAGCGACTAACGGCAAGCAAAAACCAAAAGAATTCCAGTTTAACCTAAACCTAAGGAATGTCTTTTTAATCCTGTTTGTCTTGCTCTTCCTTTTTTACGCTTATAAGGCCGTCAGTTCGGGGATAAAACAAGCCTTGCCGGAGAAACCGCTGACGACCGTCATCCAAGAAGCCAAACAAGGTAAGATCAAAAAGGTCGAAGTCATCGACAACCGGATCCTTGTCTATTATAAAACTGACAACAGCATGGCCGTTACCTATAAGGAAACGGCCGACAGTTTCACAAAAATCCTCCAAGACAACAAGGTAAATTTGAACAGCCTGGAAGTCAGCGTCCAAGACACCCAAGATGCGACGGGTCTGGCTAATTTGCTTGGCAATCTTTTGCCGACAATTCTGATGGTTGCCTTTTTCATCTTTCTTTTCCGCCAGGCAAAAGGAGCTCAAGATTCGGTATTTTCTTTCGGACAGTCACGCGCCAAAAAATTTTCCAAATCGATGACGAAAACAACTTTCAAAGACGTTGCCGGCGTCGATGAAGCCAAAAAAGAGCTGGAAGAAATCGTCGACTTTCTCAAGCATCCGGAAAAATACAAAAAGCTTGGGGCAAGAACCCCTAAGGGCGTTTTACTTGTTGGACCTTCCGGTTGCGGTAAAACCCTTTTGGCCAAGGCGGTCGCCGGTGAAGCCAACGTGCCATTTTTTTCGATTGCCGGTAGCGAATTTATGGAGATGTTGGTTGGTATCGGTGCTGCCCGCGCCAGGGATCTTTTTGACAATGCTAAGAAAAGCTCTCCTTCAATCATATTCATCGATGAAATCGATGCCATCGGCCGGGCGAGATCGGTAGGCGTCATGCCGGCTCACGACGAAAGAGAGCAAACCTTGAACCAAATTTTAGTTGAAATGGATGGCTTCACCCCAAACGAGCAGGTTGTCGTCATCGCCGCTACCAACCGGGGCGATTTGCTTGACTCTGCCCTTCTCAGACCAGGAAGATTCGACCGGAGGATAGTCGTCGACTACCCCGACGTCGAAGGCAGAAAAGCCATCGCCAAAATCCATGCCCTAGGAAAACCATTTGACGGTTCGGTCAATTGGGATAAAGTCGCCAAACGCACCGTCGGCTTTTCCGGAGCTGACCTGGAAAATATGCTCAACGAGTCGGCAATCTATGCTGCCCGCGCCGGCCGCGATAAAATCAATTCGGAAGACATCGAGGAAGCGGCGACAAAAGTCAAACTTGGCCCGGAAAAAAAACGGCTCCAGTCCGACTTCGACAAAAAATTAACCGCTTATCACGAAGCCGGACACGCCATCGTTTCCCATTTCCTGCTCCACACCGACCCTGTCCACCGCATTTCGATCGTCTCCCGCGGTATGGCTCTTGGCTTTACTTTGATTCCTCCGGCCAATGACAAACTCCACGAAACCAAAACCCATTTGACCGAACAGATTGCCGTCATGATGGGAGGAAGAGCGGCTGAAGAGGTAGCTTTCAACGAAATCACCACCGGCGCCGCCAATGATTTTGATCAGGCAACCAACATCGCCAAAGCCATGGTCGTTGAATACGGCATGAGCAGCCTTGGTCCGATCAACTTCGGACCGACGATGGACGTCACCGAATGGGGAAAATCTTATTTTGACCAATCAACTATCTCCCAAGAAATGATGGCCAAAATCGACAACGAAATCAAAAAAATCATCACCGCCGGATACGACCAGGCCATCAATCTGGTCAAAAGTAAAAGAGACCTTTTGGATAAAGTCGCCGAAACGCTGATAAAAAAAGAAAGCCTCGACGGTGACGAGTTTGAAAAAATTGTCGGCGACAAAAAATTCGTTAACACTTTAACCCGTTAACCACTGAAGATGGATACTTTGTTGTTGATTGATGGTAATGCGATCATGCATCGTGCCTACCATGCCCTCCCTCCTTTCAAATCCAAGGATGGCACCTCAACCAACATCGTTTACGGATTCTTGTCGATGTTATACAAAGTCATCAATGACTTTAAACCTCAATATCTGGCGTCTGTTTTCGATACTCCCAAACCGACCTTCAGGAACAAACTCTTTAAGGATTATCAAATCCAGCGGCCAAAGATAGAAGACGACTTTATCGTCCAGATCCCCCTGGTCAAGGAAGCACTGGATAAAGCTGGAGTTTACCGTCTGGAAAAAGACGGTTTCGAAGCCGACGACTTGATCGGCACGATCTCACGGGTTTTCGACGACAACAAATTCCGCGTCATCATCGTTACTGGCGACAAAGACATCTTTCAACTCATCAACGACAACGTCTTCGTCGCCTCACCCCAGCTTGGACTGGCCAACATCAAGATCTTTGACCGCCAGGAGGTCGAGCAAAAACTTGACGTTTCACCAGAACACATCGTCGACTATAAAGCCTTATCCGGGGACCCTTCGGACAACTACCCGGGAGCTCGCGGCATCGGGCCGAAGACTGCTACTAAACTTATCCACCAGTATGGCAACATCGACAATATCTATGAAAATTTGCCTAAAATAGAATCGGAAAAAGTCAAAGCCATCCTGAAAAAGGAAAAAGACAACGTCTATCTTTCCAAGAAATTGGCCACCATCCTTACCGATGTAGAAATCGACCTCGATATCGATAAGCTGAAATTCCACTCTTTCAGTAAAAACCTAAAAGAATTTTTGGAAAAATACCAAATCGATTCCTTGAAAAAAAGGATTTTCAGTGAAAAAGAAACGAGAGCAGAAAAACCAAAATCAGATCAGATTGGTCTGTTTTGAATAATTTGCTATAATATAAAAAAGCTCTTTAAAAGTAGTTATTATAAACAAAAGCGTATGGACGGGTACCAGTAGGCACCCGTTACGAGGAGAAGGAAATTCGATTTACCCGCCGGAGTCTTGACGAAGGCGGGAATTATCAGCGGGTACCTTCAAGTTGAGATTGCCAACTTAAATATTTTCTTAAACAAGAAAATTAGCAATTACTACTTATATTAGAGCTTCTTATAATTTAAATTTTTGATATCTTTATACTATGTGCGGTATTTTTGCTGTCGTCAACGACAAAACCAACCAGGCTTCACAAACCGTCCTTGAGGGCTTGAAAAAATTGGAATACCGGGGATACGACTCCTGGGGAATCGCGATCAAATCTGCCGCTTCTAAATTAGAAGTGGAAAAGCACGTCGGAAAAATAGGCGAAGCCAAAACCAGTTTGCCTGAAGGAAGTCTCGCCATCGGGCATACCCGTTGGGCAACCCACGGCGGTGTCACCGACGCCAATGCTCACCCTCATCTTGACTGCACTGGAAAATTGGCAATCATACACAATGGCATTGTTGAGAATTATCTAGAATTTAAAGAAGATCTCATTAAAAAAGGCCATAAATTTTCTTCGGAAACCGATACCGAAACCGTCGCCCACCTGATCGAAGAAAAAATCAAGCGTCTGCCTTTGGAAAAAGCGGTTTTTGAAACTTTCAACCTCCTCGTCGGCTCCAACGCCATCGGAGTCATTGACATGGAAACTGAGACCATCATCGCTTGCCGCAACGGTTCGCCTCTCGCCGTCGGCGTCGACGAGGCAAACCAACAGTTTTTCCTGGGAAGCGACGTAACGGCTTTTTTGAAATACACCAATTCCGTCCATTTTCTTGAAGACGGCGAAGCCGTCGTCATGTCCAGAAGTGGCGTCAAACTCTATGATGTCAAATCAGGCAAAGAAAAACCGCTGACTCTCCAAAAACTTGACTGGAAATTGGAAGACGCGGAAAAGTCGGGTTATCCCCACTTTCTCCTCAAGGAAATTATGGAACAGAAAGAAACCATTGCCAAAACCGCCGCCCTCAACGAAACAGAAATCATCAAAATCTCCGAATCAATAAGGAACGGCGATAAAGTGGTTCTGCTCGGTTGCGGGACTGCCTCGTATTGTGCGCTTGCTGGTAAATATTTCTTGGCTCAAGCCGGCATAGAATCGCAGGCTTACGGCGGCTATGAATTTTTGCCTTTTTCCGGATTCGCCAACGACAAAACCGTTGTTATTGCCATATCCCAATCTGGAGAAACCGCCGATACCTTGATTGCCGCCCGAGCTGCCAAAAAAGCCGGAGCCAGGATCGTCAGCATCGTCAATGCCCGAGGCTCGACTCTTGAGCGGTTGTCGGAAACCGTCCTTTCGGTCGGCGCCGGCCCGGAAATCGCCGTCGTCTCAACCAAAGCGTTTACCGCTCAACTGGCGACCCTTTATCTGTTGGCAAAGGCGTGCGCAAATAAGTATGACGAAGGAAAACAACGGATCAAAAATTTTAAGGAAATCTTGGACCGTTGGATGAACCAAGATTTAACCGACAGATTGATCGAATTGGCTAAAAATCTGATCGACCAAGAACACGCCTATCTGATCGGAAAGCACCTCAACTATCCGGCCGCTTTGGAATTCGCCTTAAAAATCAAGGAAACCGCCTATATCCACGCCGAACCGTTCGCCGCCGGTGAACTGAAGCACGGCGTCATCACCCTGATCCAAAAAGGAACACCTTGCTTTGTTTTGGCCAGCAACGATGACGTCAAAGGAGAAATCCTTTCTTCGGCAGCCGAGTTGAAAGCGAGAGGAGGAAAGATCATCGGTATTGCGCCTTTCCGATCCGAAGAGTTTGAAGAAGCCGTCCAAACACCCGACCTTGGAGAATTGACGGTTATACCCAACATCATTGTCGGACAGTTTTTAGGTTATTTTCTTGGAGTCGGCCGTGGCGCCGATCCGGATAAGCCAAGGAATCTGGCCAAAAGCGTAACAGTGAAATAAGCGCCAAAGGATCGTTAGTCGAACCGATTGGAAATAAATCCGTGTAAAAAAAGATGAAATCCAAATCAGTATAGACCAAGTCTCCTCTAAAAAAACCATTAATCAAATTTCCCAACAACTTAGCGGCAGAATACCCGGGTTCTCTCTTAAGCCTTGAAAAATGTTCTTCTTTGCCCGGAAGCCTTGACTCAATTTCATCGAGTTGTTCTTCGGAAAGCAATGACAAAATCGATGAGGTTTTGTTTAATCCCAGTTTCCTGATTTTATTGAAAGTGTTTTTTGGATCAACTAAAAACGCATCGACTAGCTTTCCGACGAACATATTTTTTCTAAGAGTTCCTAAAGCGCTATCAAAAAAAATGCGATTAACAATCTCCGGAGTTAATTCCGGCATCTTCTTCGGTTCAACTATGTCGAGGCCGTGCCAAACTGACTGCATTATCCCTCTCGCCGCTAATTCAATGTAAACTTCTGGCAGCGTCAAAGAATCATTATCCGGAAACTCAATGACATAACGACCGTCGACTTTTTTCGGTAAACTTTGTTCTTCGACTTCAAAAACAAGACCGGAACGGTGGCGTGCCCTGACTCTATCGGTAGAAAGACCATCTTTACCTCTAATATCTCTTTGATTATTGCTTTTAACATCAACAGTTACCGAACCAGAGAAATCTTTTTCCTGCCAGATTTTTTGGTCGTCAATAACCATCTTTGTTCCTACGGTATATTCCAAACGGGAAAGATTATTTGTCGTCGTTAGCAAATTCTCGACTGACCAGCCGACTTCCTCGTCACCCCATCCAAAAAAACGCTCGCCTTCACCATCACACCTTAATTTTAATTGACCAGAAATCTTGTCTATCATTGTCTGATCGGTAACTTTGATGTCCCAATCTGGTTCGTTAATTTCCGGGTCGGTAATCAATCTAAAAAGATTGAACGAAAGTCTACTCACCTCATCGATGTTGATTAAAACTTTCGCCGGTAACGCGCTTAAATCATTTGTTCCCGCGGCTAAAGCGGTACTCTGGAGAGCGTTTTTTACCTGACCTATTAGGTTCGAAGCATATCCTAAGGCTTGCAGTCTTTGCAGGTGGACAAGATGTTCCTCGGTGATTCTTTTGTCGCATGGAGCAATTATACTCAAGGCCCTAAACCCTCTCAGGGTTGGATGAAATAAATCAAGGACTTCGGCAAATTGTCTCCGTCCCTGACGATAAACCTCTTTTTTAAATGTAGGCCAAAAGGGACCTTCTATTTTGTTTATCATAATAAAATATTAAATTGGTACCCTTTTCGTTTGTAAATTTTTATTAAATCAGTTTTAACACCGATTTCTCTTAGTTTGGCACGGATACGGGAAATGGTTTTATCGATTGCCCAATCGGAATATCTATCAATATATTGCTGGCCCCAAAGTTTTTTGGCGATTTCATCCCTGGACACAATATGATTTTGATTTTTGAACAAAAATTCGAATATTGTATATTCCGAAGCGGTGAACAATCTTTTTAGATTACATACTCCAAGCATAATTTCCTGGTTGGTGTTTCTCGAGAATTTCAACGAAAAATTGTTTTCCTTTATGACGTAAGTTAAGATTTCTTGCTCAATGGTAAATTTTTTCTTGTTTTTTTTAATCAATCCTATATCGATAAGATAATTCAGGACGAATTTCTCTCTATGATCACTAATTTCCTCACCAAAAATTATTTTCTGCAAGACGATTTTTTCTTGTCCGCCCAACTCTTCAAAATAAACCCTCATCTTGAGTTGAATTTCTCTTTCATTTAAAAGCTCATCCAAACTATCATTTCCTTTGGATTTAAAAATTCGCAAAACTGCCTTCAAAAGAAGATTGTTGCCATAAAATGTTTCTAAAATTTTTTTCTGTTTTTTGTTTAAATTAATTTTCCATCTTTGCGTCAAAACATTAATGAAATATTCGGTATCTCTAGTCGATGGAATCGGCAAAAAACATATGTTCTGGATCAAAGAAAATGTTTTTTCATTTTTTTCCAACAAGGACAAACTATCCATATTATTGAGATTAAGAATGGTATGGATATAATTTCTGTTGAAAAATACTATATTGCTTAGTGCTTGGAACAAGATCTCTCTTGATTTTAAAGGAATGAGTTCTACTTCATTAATTACAAAAACTACGTGTATTCCTCGTTTAGTTATTTTTTCGCAAACGCCGTTTATTAAGTCAAAAAGCTCTACTTCATTTTTATCTAAAAGAGAGCTCCTCTTTAAGCTTGTTTTTTTTGACAAGGATAGGTACATAACTTGAAGAAAACCAAGTATTTTGTTGTCGTTCATTACCATGCTCAAATCAACGGGAACAAAAACAGACTTACCATTGTCTCCTTTCAAAACCTGTTTTATCAAGCCGGTGGATGAAAATATTTCCTTTATATTGATGTTTTTTCCCGTCTCCGGAAACCAGATGACCGTACATGACTCGCCGATTTTAATCGGCGAAATAATTTTAAAGGCAAGCTCTCTAATCCAAGGGGCGGGAAAAGCATACACCGAATTACTATTTATGTCAGAATCCATATAATTTTGGTCAGAATTATATCATTTTTAGACATTTTGGTCAAGCAAGCCGACAACAAATAAAATAGAATTTACGTTCATGATCATCTTTATCATGGATTTGATCGGAACATTTACTTTTTCACTATATGGAGCAACGATTGCTTTACGGAAAAGTTATGATATTTTTGGCATCATCGTCTGCGCTTTTTTGACAGCCGTAGGAGGCGGCACAATCCGAGACATGATAATGAATAAAACCCCTTTTTATTTTTTTCAACATATATATCTTTACACCATATTGATGGGAGTCATTATGGCTATCGTCTTATTTAAACTTTTTCCTAGATTGGAATGGTTCATCCAAATGTTAGATGCGATAGGCCTTGTTGCGTTTGCTTATATCGGCATGCAAAAAGCTCTTCTCGCCCACCTTGGTATTACGGCAGCGATTTTTTTTGCGCCTTTAACCGCTGCTGGCGGCGGATTTTTGCGGGATATTGCGATGAATCGAACTCCAGCAATACTATACACTGATTTTTATGCCGAGCCGGCAATAATTTTCAGCGTCATCTATGCTCTTTCTGGTAAGTTTGTAACCAATCCTGTTTTTTTGTCATTCTTGATGTTGGCTATTTTTACTCTTCGTATGATCGCGGTCCGCTATAATTTCATTCCATGGATCCCTCATAAGAATAACTGTTTTAAGTATAGGAAAACTAACAAATAAAACTGACCTTGTTTAAATAATTTTATTTTTTCTTCCTCTTGAAAAGATTAAATCCGAAGCTCAAAAAGTAGTAGCCCATACCAATGCCGGCGACGGCTAACATGCCGGGCAGGGAGACGAAACCGATCGACATGGCTTTAAGGAGTTCTATCGCTCCGAAAACTGCCAGAGCGATTCCAGTTTCACCGACGATGACGCCATTTATCCGATCAGGTGTCCAAAAGGGAGGTCTCTTTTCAGCCATTATATTGTTTTAGTATACTAAATTAAGTGGCCTCAAATGTAAGAATCACTAAAAAAAATCTGCTCGTCGTCATAATGGTAGTGCTGATATTGATATGGGATACGGTTTTCGGAAAAAATCTTAACAGCAAAATTGATTGGCGGCAAACGTCAATTGCCAACAACCAATCGGCGCCAAACCTGTCCGTAAAAGTAACCCGCGTCATCGACGGCGACACGATCATCACTGAAGGCAACAAGAAAGTCCGCTACATCGGAATCAATACCGCGGAGATCGTCTACCCGACTCCAAAAGGCAAACCCTACTTCGAATGCTATGCCAAGGAAGCCTACGAAGAAAATAAAAAATTGGTCGAAGGCAAAACGGTCACGCTTATAAAGGACGTTTCCGACGTTGACAAATACGGCCGGCTGTTAAGATATGTTTACGTTGGCGACGTTTTCGTTAATGATTTTTTGGTCCGCCAGGGTTTTGCTAAAATCATGACCGTCAAACCGGACACGAAATATTACCAGCAGTTCAAAATCGCCCAAAACGAAGCTAAAGAAAAAAACCTTGGCCTGTGGAAAAACTGTCCTAATGATTGATTTTTGATTCATTTACCCATCAAGGCAAAAATAGGAGCGAAGATCAATAAAAAAATCGAGTCGAACGCCCATTCGCTGATTTCTTCGGAGATGACTTCTTCTGCCATGTTGGAATTAAATTCCTAACTTCTATATTATAGAACGGCATTCTCGCTCAAGTCAACAACGGCCAAGAACAGACTATTTCCCTGACAGTGCCGAATTCCCTGAGCAATCCCAAATGGATCTGATCGATCTTTATGATTGCTTTTTGTTCCTTGAGCAGATTCAAGCTTTTTCTTATATCGGTGCGATTTTTCAAACAACTTATCGTCAAGTGGGGCAAATAATTTTTGCCCACCAATAACGACCCATAACGTCGGACGTCATCTTTGTCCCCGGGATAAACGTCGTTATCAATTGCCAATAGGCTTTTGTTGACTATCCCTTCCCGCAATGGGTTTAACCGGGACAAGACCATTTGATGAAGGTTGATGATGGAAGCGGTTTTCTTGACTCTCCAAAAAATAAAGTTTCCCAAGAACGAATATCTGTCGAGAATAACATTGAAAGGTTTGACCGTTTTTGAAATCAATCGCAAGCTATTGTTGATTTCTTTTAAATTACGTTTTGGAAATTCCGCCTGATAAACAGTAACGTGGGGCAAAAAAAAATTTCCCAAAATAAACTCAACCGGAAGAACCTTGGCGATCGTTTTACTCGCTCTTATGGCAGCTTCGCCGTTGGCGGCGTCCGGAAGCAGGACAACGTTGAAAGATTCTGTCAAACCTGATGTTTCTTTCATAATCAGTTCGGGTAGTGACAGCGCTTGTATTTCTTGCCGCTGCCGCACCAACAGGGATCGTTACGACCAAGATTTTTGTGTGAAGAAACTACCGGTTCGATTTTCTCGCTTCCTTGGGGAGACGGTTGTTTTTGAGAAAACGGGTCTGTCGAAGACGCCGATTTATAGATCTTAGCCTCTTCTTTTTTCTGTTCGACCAGCGGAGTTCCCTGAAGTTCGACTTTCAACAGCCTTCTTGATACCTCAAAGTTAATGTCAGCCAGCAGTTTCTCGAACATCGAATAGGCGGCATTTTTGTATTCGACCAGAGGGTCGAGTTGGGCATAACCACGCAGGTTTATTCCTTCCCGAAGATCCTCTATCGCCGTCAGATGATCCATCCAGTATTTGTCGATCGTCGACAAAAACACCGCTTTGATTACTTCGACCCAAAGTTCTTTGCCCAATTTTTTTTCTTTGTTTTTGAATTCGTCTTTGATTTTCTCGGCGACGAATTCGATCAATTTTTCCGGGTTTTTATTTTTTATCAAAGAAATTATTTCCTTATCCTGTACGGCGACCAACATACTGATTTCCTGAATCAATTTTTTTGTGTCTTCGTCGGACAAAATCGAATCGGCCGCCAAATAAGCGTTGACCAGATTGACGACCTCGTCGTTGAAAACCGAATAGACCGTATCGTAGAAATCCTTTCCTTCGCTACCCAAAAGGATCTTTCTTCTGAGCGAATAGACGATCTCCCGCTGCTTGTTTAAAACATCATCGTAATCGACCAGGTGTTTCCTGGTGTCAAAATTGAATCCTTCTACCTTCACTTGGGCTTGCTCGATCGCCCGGGAAACCATCGAGTGGGACAAGGGCTGGTCTTCGGGAAAGTTGAGAAAATCCATAATCTTAGTGATCTGCTCGCCTCCAAAAATCCTCATCAGATCGTCTTCCAAAGAAACGAAAAAAGTCGATTGACCGGGGTCACCCTGGCGTCCTGAACGTCCTCGAAGCTGGTTGTCGATCCTCCTTGATTCGTGCCTTTCGGTACCGATGACGTAAAGACCGCCCAATTTTATTACTTCGTCGTGTTTTTTCTGCCAGTCTTTGGTTTTTCCCTGTTCTCCGCCGAGGATAATATCGACGCCTCGACCGGCCATATTGGTCGCGACCGTGACGGCGCCTTTTTCTCCGGCTTTAGCGATGATCGCCGCTTCCCTCTCATGATTTTTAGCGTTGAGAAGTTCGTGAGGGATGCCTTTTTTGTTAAGAAGCGCGGAAACCAGCTCGTTCTTTTCGATCGAAGTCGTACCGACCAAGACAGGCCGGCCGACCTTGTAATTGTTGGCGATCTCCTCGACAACGGCATTATATTTTGCCCGTTCGGTTTTGTAGATCATGTCGGGGTCATCCTTTCTCACCATCGGCAGATGAGTCGTGACGATGACGACATCGGTTTTATATATCTTATGGAATTCTTCGGCTTCGGTAGCGGCAGTTCCCGTCATGCCGGCCAGTTTCTCATACATCCGGAAATAATTCTGTAAAGAAACCGTGGCCAGCGTTTTCGATTCTCTCTGAATGGCGACTTTTTCCTTGGCTTCAATCGCTTGGTGCAGACCCTCGGAAAAACGCCTGCCGTAAAGCAATCTGCCGGTAAATTCGTCGACGATGATCACTTCGCCGTCCTTGACGATATAGTCTTTGTCCAGCTTAAAAAGCGTCTGTGCTTTCAGGGCCGCTTCGATGTGAAAAAGCGAATCAAAGTCTTGTTCGTAAATATTCTTCACCCCCATCAATCCCTCTATCTTTCTGATGCCGTCCTCTGTCAGATTGGCAGTTCTCAGTTTTTCATCAATCACGTAGTCTGTTTTTCCATCCAACTGGGCGACTATCGTCGAATACTGGTAATATTTTGAAGTGTCTTCGTCAAAGGGTGCGGAAATAATATGGGGCGTTCTTGCCTCATCGATCAACACCGAATCTGCCTCATCGATGATGGCGTAGTTAAAACCCCTCTGGACAAAATCCTTGGAATTCTGTGCCATGTTGTCGCGAAGGTAATCGAAACCGAATTCGCTGTTGATTCCGTAAGTAACGTCGGCTTCGTAAGCTTCCCGTCTCGACACCGGCCGCAGATTCGCCAAACGGTAATCAACCGCATCCTTGTCGTTAAACTTCGGGTCGTATAAAAAAGATTTTTCAGAAATGATCGAGGCGGTTCTCAAACCGAGAAAATGGAAAACTTTTCCCATCCAGCCGGCGTCCCTCCTGGCCAGATAGTCGTTGACCGTTACCAAATGAGCTCCTTTGCCAGACAAGGCATTGAGATAAAGGGCGGGCACGGCAGACAGGGTTTTTCCCTCACCGGTTTTTTGTTCGGCAATCTTGCCTTCGTGGAGGGCGACCGCCGCCATCAGTTGGACGTCAAAATGGCGCTGATTGAGGGTGCGCCTGGCAGCTTCCCTGGCCAAAGCAAAAGCCCACGCGAGATTTTTGTCGGCGTTGCTTCCGTCGGCCTTGATTAGATCCCGTAGGCGGCCCGTCTCTTTGATAAAATCACTGTCTTTCAGGACCCTTGCCTTGTCTTCCAATCCGTTTATCTCGACGACTCTCTTTTTTAGCCGGTTGATTTCACGTTGATTATAATCGAATAGTTTGGTGACAAAGTTGAACATATATAAAAAAATAAAGGTCAAAATTTAAAACTCATTTCATAAAGTATTCTTGGGGAACGATGAGGATCTTATCGACGGAATATGTATTGTCCTTTTCGTTTCCGGTAATTTTAGCGGTGAAATGAATGCTATCACCTTGGATGATCTTCGAAAAACCTATCCTTTCAATCGCCAAAGTTTTGATGTTGACCATTTCCTGCTTGGTGTAATTTTCAATACTCAAAGTATAGACTGTCTTATCCGAAGTGACGACTTTGATGTCATAGTTTTCTTTATCGACTTCGCTGATCTTGCCGCTATCGACCAAATACGGCTGATCGATGTAAACGGCGTTGGCGGCGATCGTCTTATCGTTGATTACTCCTTCGGCGATCACGTAACCGCCTTTTTTGATATCTTGAAGTTTGATCTCTTTTTCTGTCGTACCGAGAATCTGATAGTATTTCGTCAAGGCATCGTCAAGTTTAATTTCGTAGCCTGTCTTGTCTGCGGTAGTGATCGATATCGAAGCCGAGGAAACGTCAGTCACCGTTCCGGCAATCGCCCGATTATTTTCTTTTCTTATCTGCTCGACTTTATTGGCGACTTTTTCTTTCAACTGCTCGATTGCGCTGCTATCTGACGCGCTTGGTGACAAAGTCGAAGAAGGCGTAGCCGTCACCGTCTGCCCAAAAGAAACGGTATAAGACATAAAGTACAAAACACAGAGTAAAACAATAAAAACAACCAGCTTAATACTTGATTCTCTTTTTAAGATTTTTTTCATAACTGCTCCTGCAAATAATAAACTTTAAAAGCTTTTTCCTGGACGTTGAGGTCTTTGTTTTTCGGATAGGTAGTGACCTTGATGACGTTCTCGCCCAAAACTAACGGAAAATCTACTTGGAACTGGACCTTGTCGTTGTTGAAGACCATATCCTTGACGGGCGATTGGATGACGATCAGCGAGTTCGGGGTCGTCGAACCTTTGATGGTAACCGAGTCTTGACTGACGATGGCACCGTCGTTGGGTTGGCTGATATCCAGTTGCTGGAAATTATTGTCGTTTTGGGAAGGACTGCGCAAATCAGTTCCCGTCGGCGCGATTACTTTGTTGGCGTTGAGTTGGAGCTCCTTGTTTTTTGAAATCAAAAAAAGGCCCAACACGCCACCGAATGCTATCCCCAAAAAAATTGCGAATAAAGCTTCTTTTTTCATATCGTTATTTCTTTCAGTGTCTCCGGCAATCCATTGATTATATCACTAATATTATACCAATAGGCTTTCTTTTGGAAAAGCCTGTCGGAAGTTAATTTTAGCAAAAGGGAAGCGAAAATGGCAGCCTGAAAAGAACTATTTTGGCAATAAAAAGACGTCGTCAACCCGGCCAGGACGTCTCCCGTCCCTCCCTTGGTCAGGCCGGCGTTGCCTCCTTCAACAACGGTCAGGTCGTTTCCGTCGGAGATGATGTCGACAATCGCCTTGAGAAGTATGGTGATGTGGAATTTGTGCGCGGTTTCCTTGACGATCAATTTCTTTTCCTCCAGTTTTTTATCCAACAACGGAATGCCGAAAAGCCCCTCGAACTCCTTTTGGTGAGGCGTAACGATCGGGCTGACTTTGAGTTTTAACAACTGATTCTTATCCATCATCTGCAGGGCTCCGGCGTCAAAAACAAATCTTTTTCCGGGAAATTTTTCAATTAACTCCCCGACCACCCTACGGGTGTACTCGCCTTCGGCACCATCTCTCATCAATCCTGGACCAACCAAAATCACATCGTCTTCTTCCACATAATGATCCAATTCCTTTTGAGAAACTATTATTCCGTTGCGGAAAGTTTTTTTTAGTTCGTGGAAAATCTTTTCGTTCTCCACAGTCGAAGAGTAGTGGACCATATCGACGAAATGGCTGCAGACTTCGGCCGCCCAAAGGGAAGCGGCATGAAATAAAGACGAACCGCCGATGATCAGGACCTTGCCGTTTTGACCTTTATGACTATTAGACTTAGGTAGAATGATTTTTTTAAAAAAAATTTTGACTTGATTAATATTGGACGTTTCTATATTCATTTTTTGTTATTTTGTCAACGGGTCAACCTACTTCGTGTTTTAAAACTCTTTAACACGCTAAGCTCGTTAACCGATAAACAGTTTAATGATATAATTTTACATTATGAAACTAACCTATGTCGATCTGAGAAATAAATACTCCGATTTCTGGAAAAAACGAAACCATAAAGAAGTGCCGCCGATTCCTTTGGTGCCACAAAATGACCCGACCACCCTTTTTACCGGAAGCGGCATGCAGCAGTTGGTCCCATATCTTCTTGGCGAAATTCACCCCTTGGGAAACCGCCTTTACAACATCCAGAGATGTTTGCGTGCCCAGGATATCGATGAGGTCGGCGACAATCGGCACGACACTTTTTTCGAGATGATGGGTAATTGGTCTTTGGGAGATTATTTTAAAAAGGAACAAATAACCTGGTTCTGGGAATTCCTGACAAAAGATTTAGGATTACCCAAAGAAAAACTTTACGTCACCGTATTTTCAGGCGATGAAAAAAATAAATTGCCCGCCGACAACGAATCAATTTCGATCTGGAAAAACTTGGGAGTTGCGGAAAACCATATCTTTAAATACGGTCCGGAAAAGAACTGGTGGTCTCGGGCCGGAATTCCGGATAACATGCCTGCGGGTGAGCCAGGCGGACCTGATTCAGAAGTATTTTTTGAGTTCACCCAAATACCCCACGATCCAAAATTCGGCAAAGCTTGTCACCCAAACTGTGATTGCGGCAGATTCATAGAAATCGGCAATTCCGTTTTCATGCAGTATAAAAAAAATCAAAACGGAACCTTTTCTGAGTTGCCGGCGAAAAACGTTGACTTTGGCGGCGGTCTCGAAAGAATCACCATGGCAGTAGAAGACAAGAATGACCTGTTTGAAACCAACGTTTTTGCTAATACCATCTCCGCTTTAGAAAAAATCACCAGTAAAAATTATTCTGATAACAAAAAGGAAATGAGGATAATTGCCGACCATATAAAAAGCTCCGTCTTTCTAATAAAGGAAGGCGTCACCCCGTCCAACAAAGAACAAGGATACGTTCTTCGTCGTTTATTGAGAAAAGCGGCTTTTAACCTCCACAAAACCGGAGTCGATATCAACCAAATGATTTCTTTTGGTGAACTTTGCCAAAGCGTTATCGACACTTATGGTGAAATTTATTTCGATACCGAAAACGACCGCAAGAAAATCGAGCCGATAGTCCAAGAAGAGATGAATAAATTCGGAAAAACCTTAACCAGAGGAATAAGCGAAATAAGAAACACCAAGGACAAGGATTTGGAAAACAAAGCCTTTTATTTCTACCAAAGTTATGGACTGCCGTTAGAAATCATTGAAGAAATCTTTGACTCCCAAAACAAAAAAGTCGACAAAAAAGTCTTTAGAGATCAGTTCGAGAAACACCGACAACTTTCCAGGACGGCGAGCGCGGGAAAGTTTAAAGGCGGCCTTGCTGACCATTCCGAGCAGACTATCAAATACCACACTGCCACCCACCTGCTTCATCAGGCGCTTTTTGACGTCATCGGCAACGAAGTCAGGCAGGAAGGATCCAACATCACCGCAGAAAGGTTGAGATTTGACTTTTACTCGCCGGTAAAACCCTCCCCAGAACAGATCAAAAAAGTCGAATCAATCATCTCCGGAAAAATAAAGGAGTCTCTCCCCGTCCATTTCGAAATCCTGCCCAAGGAAAAAGCGCTGCAGATCGGCGCCAAATCTTTTTTCCGGGAAAAATATCCGGACATGGTCAAGGTCTATTTCGTCGGTGGCTATTCCAAGGAATTCTGCGGAGGGCCGCACGTAAAAAACACGTCGGAAATCGGCTCTTTGAAGATCTTCAAATTCGAAAAAATCGGAAGCAACTTATACCGAATCTATGCCAAATAACGAAGAATAAAAATTCCTTATGACGACGTGGAAGGCGTCTCCAAAAAATTTTGGATTTTCTTTTAATATTTTTTTTATTTCCTGACGATAGAATCTTTTCCATTCGACCGACTCGTCGTTCAACTTCGGTTCCTCGTCCGAATATATTTCATAAAGAATAAAGTAATGATTTTCGATTTTGTCGTTGACTTCCCGGTTAAAAATGAACTGACCGACTCTTTTGTAGGAAACAACTTTCAAACCGACCTCTTCCATCGCCTCCCTTTTTAAGGCTTCTATTTCCGACTCGCCCGAGGTGACGTGCCCTCCGACCGGTGAAACGAACTGGCCGGCGTCCTGCTTATGACCAGCCTGCCTCACCAGTAGCCATTCTCCTTTTTTGTTAATTACCTCGGCGACAATGGTCGGATGAAGCACTCCCTTGTCATGGGCTTCCTGTTTATCGATCGGATACAAAACCCGCAAATTTTCATCAACGACGTCGACCTTTTCCATCTTTTCCATATTGATAATTATACGTTGATACCCTATGATAATAAACAAATCTATGAAAAAACCAACCATTTCTTTTTTGGATTTCGGCAAGCTCGACTTGAGGGTTGGCGAAGTCAAGGAGGCATCGCTTGTCGAAAATTCAAATCATTTGATAAAACTCGTGGTTGATCTGGGCGAAGACTACGGAGTAGTTGAGATTCTTTCCGGATTGTACCCAAGCTATTCTCCCGATGATCTGAGAGGAAATAAATATATCGTCTTAGCCAACCTCGAACCGAAAAAAATGGCCGGTAGTTTTTCCAACGGCATGATTCTCGTTGCCGACGATCCGGAAAAATTCCAGCTTCTGCCCCTTGACAAAAATTTAAAAAACGGTACAGTTATAAGGTAATTATTGACCATCAATAGTTAATTATTAATTTTATTTTTTAATATGCCGCGATCAAAAAAACAGGCGTCGCAACCAATGCCTCAAGCTCCAGTTTATTATTCCCAGCCTAACAACAAGATCCTTTATTTCATGATGGGAATCATTACCCTATTTCTGATCTTTTTGACCATTAAAGTCATGAATCTGGAAAAAAATCTTGGATCGGGAAGTTCGGGAACCACAGCTCAAGCCGGAGCAGCTCAACCTTCCCCGCTTGACGTAAACAAAATCAAACAGTACGCCAAGGACATGGGCCTCAATACTGGCAAATTCAACTCCTGCCTTGATTCAGGAGCAAAAGCCAAAGAAGTCGCCGCCCAGGAAAGTTACGGCACGTCATTGGGAGTCCAGGGAACACCGGGATTTTTCATCAACGGCAGATTCCTGGCCGGAGCCTTCCCTTATGAGTTTTTCAAGGAAATCATCGACAAGGAACTGGCCGGCACCGGATCTTCCAACTGCAGCGACTACTCAACCCAGATGCAGCAATATTGCAAAGACCCGCAAAACCAGGCTTTCAACCCGGTTCCGAAAACCATCGACACTTCAAACGCCCAAGTCTCAGGACCAGCCAACGCCAAGATCCAGTTGGTTGAATTTTCCGACTTTGAGTGTCCGTTTTGCATAAGGGCTTATCCGACTGTTGAAAAAATTTTGAGCGATTATAAAGGACAAGTCAGATTCTATTACTTTCAGTTCCCGTTGACGCAAATTCACCCTCACGCAGAAAAGGCCGCCGAAGCAGCGCTTTGCGCTGCCGACCAAGGCAAGTTCTGGGACTATTTCCACAAGGTCTTCGGCCTGGAGCAAACCCAATAAATTGGTCAGTCTAAATTAAAAAAAATCCCGCCTTCGGGCGGGATTTTTTGTCGGGTGATCCCAACCGGACTCGAACCGGTGTTTACAGGATGAGAACCTGCCGTCCTAGACCGCTAGACGATGGGACCAACTTGACTTCACCAGAAATTTCTAGTATTATTTTATCATTAAATCCCTTCTCTTAGGGAGTTTTTTTTGATCAAAATGAAAAATACCCAGCTGACCAAGGAAGGTTTCGAAAACCTAAAAAAAGAGTTGGGTGAGTTGACTAAAGTCAAACGCCCTTATGCCGTCGAACGCCTCCATAAAGCCCGTTCTATGGGTGATCTTTCTGAAAATAGCGAATACACCGCCGCCAAGGAAGAGCTGGCCTTCGTTGAAGGCCGGATCCAGGAAATCGAAGAAATCCTCAAAAGAGTCGAGGTCGTCGAAAACCACAATGGCAACAATACAGTTGAGGTCGGAACATCTGTCACCGTCGAAGTCGACGGCAAAAAAGAACTATTCCAGATCGTCGGTGAATTCGAAGCTGATCCATTGAACAAAAAACTTTCCCATACCTCGCCCATCGGCCAAGCTTTGGTCGGCAAAAAAGTCGGCGACTGGATCGAGGTCCAGGTCCCGGCAGGAAAAATAAAATACAAAATCGTTGACATTAATTGAATTGCTGTTATAATTGATTTTCTAAAGACGTTAAAGAAAGACCCAGACGCCATCGGCGTTCGGCAAGACTTTCTTTACCCCTAAGCGGGGTAAGTCGCGGGAAGAAATGAAACCGTCTTCGGCGGTCAAAGTAGAACCCGACAGGAAAAGCCTGTTACAGCTTTAAGCAGAGTTTTTTGCTAAGGGTTTTCAAGCGAAATCCGTTGACGAAACGGAATACAAGTTGAAACAAATCAAGGTGGTACCGCGGTTCGACAAGCTCACCGTAAGCTGAGTAAACGAAACGTCCTTGAGAGATTGTTAGATTAACAGTTTCTCGAGGACGTTTTTTTATGGGCCATTTAGAAAATTATGTTGTCAGCAGCGCAGGACACCCGGGATTTGAAGTCCGGAGTCCTTTACGTGCTTATGGCATTCCGTCAGAAGCTTTGCAAACCCCCGAAGCTCTAGTTTCGGAACAGAAAAAATTGCTTGAGTTTATGGATGTTTCAAGCGCAAGCAGGAGAGGTGTTTTAAGAGCCAGAACAAATTTGCTAAGTTTAGAATCCGCTTTGGTCGAATCGCCGCTAAACCATGGAGAATTAGCAGAGATTGGAGGAACGGATGATTTTATCGTCACTTTTGCCCAGAACAATAAATTGACAAATCCGGAAAAAGTCGAAATTCAGTCGAAAATGTCTTTTATAACCAAACCGGTCGAGCAACTGCTTCGACCGTCTTTAAGAGTGGAATCCTTACAGAAAACAGGCGAATACTATCTATCCGATAAATTGACACAAAAAGATGCTCAAGATCTGATGAAGCTGTGGTGGGTTTTCGGTTGGACTTGGAAAGGCATAAACGATTTCATAGAACAGTTCAACGCCTCTGCTAATTCTCCATGGTTTAGCGGCGTCAGGGACAGAAACGGAAGGCTAGTAAGTGCCGTCCAAGGCGACAAAATCGAATACGCCGATCATTTATCCGTTGAGGTGACAGAGTTCAGCACCCTCGAAGGACACGAAGGAAAAAGCTTATGTACCGCAGCTCTAACCGGATTGATAGCGCAAATAATTCGTCACACATTGGTAAATGACGACCCGATAAAAGACAAAAATCCAAAAAACTTGCCGGTTTTGATCTATTCGGAATTGAATATAGATTCGACGTCTTTTTACGTCGCCCAGTCCTTGGGATTCGAGTCACCTTCCATTGAATTAAACGGCAAAATTATTGACCAAACGCTGAGGGAAAACGTTTATGTTCTGGAAAAAACGCCAGAACTTGAACAGTTGTGGATGACTTCTACAACCGAAGAACAGGAGGCAATGTTGGCAAATCCTGATTTTTACGAATCCCATTTGAGAAACTTTGTCATGATGCACATGCCAAGCGCTGTCATCGAAACACTGTTTAATATTGAGGAGGTCGACCAAATATTAAAATTTTATAATCAATTTAATTGATATGAAAATCCTGTATTCCCAAAAACACCTGTCCCATGTCCCTCATTATGAAATTTTTGATGGTCATCAAGATCATCATGCTGAAGCGCCGTCGCGCGTAGAAAATATTAAAAAAAGTCTCATTGCCAACGGATTTAAAATCAGTAATCCAATCAAAACAACTCCACTTTATTTAATTAAAGTAGTTCACGACAAAGATTATGTCGATTTTATAAAAAATTGGTCGGTCTATTCTTATCCTTCGGTTTTCCCATACAACGATTTAAGCAAAAACAGAAGGCTAACCAACCCGCTGGCCAATTTGGGAAAATATTCTTTTGATTTATATACGCCGATGCACCAAAATGTGTTCGAGGTCGCCCTTGAATCGTCATCTTTGGCTTATGATCTAGCTACCGACGTGGCAAAACAAAGAATCAAAGTCGGCTATGCCCTATGCCGCCCCCCCGGCCACCACGCCGAAATCGCCAAAATGGGCGGTTACTGTTATTTCAACAATACCGCAATCGCCGCTCAATACCTGTCCGGTTATGGAAAAGTTGCCGTCCTTGACGTCGATTTCCATCACGGCAACGGCACGCAAAACATTTTTTACGGCAGGGGAGACGTTTTGACGGTTTCGATCCACGCCGACCCCAATTGGAAATTCCCCTTTTATACCGGATTCAAAGAAGAAATCGGCGTCGGAAACGGAAGGAAAAAAAATATCAATTATCCTATGCCGAAAGGAACTACCGACAACCAGTACCAAAAAACCCTTGAAAAAGCCCTGGTGAAAATAACAGACCATAGACCGGAATATCTTGTTGTCGCCCTTGGTTTGGATACCCACCGCGACGATTTCTTCTTTGGGTTCAAATTGACAACAAAATATTACACCAAAATGGCAAAAACCATCAATTCGCTGGATTTGCCGACGTTGATCGTCCAGGAAGGCGGATATAATACAAAACTCTTGGGAGATAATGTAGTATCTTTTTTAAACGGTTTTATATAATATTATTTAACTAGTTACTGATCACCAATCACTAGTCACTAATTTTATGATCTGGGCTGATAGAGAGGCTAAAAGACTAAAAGAACGTAATCTTCCCCTTGAATGGGCCGACGACATGAAAACGCCTTCCGGCCGGATTCATGTCGGATCGCTCCGCGGCGTCGTCGTCCACGACCTGATTTACAAAGCTTTGAGACAAATCGGGGTCAACAGCCAATTTTCATACGTCTTCAACGACATGGACCCGATGGACGGCATGCCGACCTATCTGGACCGAAATCAATGGGAAAAATATATGGGTTTCCCCCTCTATAAGATTCCGTCCCCCGTTTCAGGTTTTGAATCGTTTGCCAAATACTATGCCCAGGAATTCATCGACGTCTTTACGTCATTGAACTGCCACCCAAAGGTCATCTGGTCGCATGAACTTTACCGGTCCGGCAAGATGGACCCGATCATCAGGCTGTTTTTGGACAACGCCGAAAAAATCAGGGACATTTATAAAAAAGTTGCCAAAGCCGAGCGCAAACCAGACTGGTATCCGTATAACCCTATCTGCGAAAAATGCGGAAAAATCGGCACCACCAACGTCTACAGATGGGACGGAGAATTTGTTTATTACCGATGCGAACCGGCGATGGTAACTTGGGCCAAAGGCTGTTCGCATGAAGGCAAAGTAAAACCAATAAAAGAAAACGGCAAACTGCCTTGGAAACTTGACTGGCCGGCTCACTGGAAAGTGATCGGTGTCACGATCGAATCGTCGGGAAAAGACCACATGTCGTCCGGTGGGTCCTACGACATGGCCGTCCATTTCTGCGAACAGATTTTGCACATCAAACCGCCTGATGCCATGGGTGGCTACGAATGGTTTACCATCGGTGGTAAAAAAATGTCCTCCTCAAAAGGGATCGGCTCGTCGGCCAAGGAAGTTTCCCAGATCCTTCCTCCCGAAGTTTTCAGATTTTTCCAGGTCAGGATGCCCATTTCCACCCATCTTGACTTCAGCCCTTATGGCAACACGATACCGGACTTGTTTGACGACTATGACCGTTGTCTAAACGCCTACTTTTTGAAACTGGAGAACAAAATCCCCAAAGAAAAAGCCGGCGAAGTGATGCTCGACTTTGCCAGGATAGCCGAACTGTCCGAAGTCAAACCGTTGCCGAAACAAAGAATTTTTCTTCCAAGATTCCGCACCATCGCCAATTTGCTAAAAACGAAAAACAACAATTTCATAATGAGGGACATGGGACAAAAGGGGAGTAGCCTGAGCAAAGAGGAGTCGGAAATCCTCGAAGAAAGAATCAAATACGCCAAAATCCATTTGGAAAATTACCATGAAAAATCGGAAATCAGGAATCAAAGATCAGGAAGTTTTTCCTTCAGCGAAAAGCAAAAACAATTCTTGAACGTCTTGGCCAATAATTTAAAAACAAAAAAAGACGACTTCCAGAAAATTGTTTTCGACAGCATCAAGGAAGCAACCATCCAACCTCGGGAGGCCTTTACCGCTTTTTACCAAACCCTGACGGGAAAACCGTTCGGCCCGAAAGCCGGAGACCTCGTCAAAGAACTTGGAGCCAAAAAAGTCATCGAACTGATCGGACAAAACAGAGAGGTCAAAAAAGAAACAACTTCCCGCCTCTTCCCGACTTTTGATCGCCATGAAATATTTTCGATCGACCAAACGCTTGCCAAAAAATATCCTACAATTAGCATCGGCATCGCCGTCATCAAAGGTTTGTCCATAAAGAAATCGCACCCTGGGTTGACCAATGAAATCAACCAATTCATCCAATCGCAATCCCAGCTCAGCAACGAAATCATCGGCTCGTATCCGGAAATAGTCACCTACAGAAAACTCTATAAAGAAATGGGTTTGGACTGGCACTCAAAACGGCCGTCACCCGAAGCTTTGCTGAGAAGGATCGCCCTAAAAAAAGGACTCTACGAAATCAATACCTGCGTCGACGCCTACAATTTGATCGTGATGAAACACCACGTCTCGATCGGCGCTTTTGACTACGACCAGCTAAAATTCCCGACCGTCTTGAGGTTCCCCAAATCAGGCGAAGACATTCTGCTCCTGGGCGACAAGGAACCGACTCTGTACAAACCCACCGACCTGGCCTATTTCGATGGGGAAGGTGGTTACAACATCTACTTCAACTACCGCGACGCCCAACGGACCTGCGTCACCGAGCAAACCAAAGATATCATTTTAAACATCGACGGCATCAACGGCATAACCCGCGACCAGGTAGAACGGTCGCTCCAAGAAAGCATCGACATCATCACCAAATACTGCGGCGGCAAAGTCGAAACTGCCGGAATCGCAAGCGCCTCTTAGATTGTCTTCTTTCGATTCATATTTACCGGCCACTTTCTAATCAATAAACATTGCTTGTACAATATGTTGAACTGTTTTTTTAGTTCGGTCATCGAAATCTGGACCGGACAATTCGACTATATCTCCTACCACTTTTGAGTTATTTATTTTTATCCCAAATTCCATATCCAACTCTTTGCAGATTGATCTGATTTTTTTTAACCCGTGTTCTATATAAAGAACAGACAAACCTTTACCGCCAAGAGTAATCGGATAGTCTAGTATTGATCCATCTATCTCACCTGCGAAACCCGTATTTGTAAGAAGATCGTATACCATCCGTGGTACTTGAGAATAAACTGACAACTCTCTCAGGCTGGCCAAATATAAAAGAGCATGAAATGGAGAATATTCAATTGCCGTTAAACCGAATATCGCGTTTTTTAGAACGTCTAGGTCTACAGAAAAAACTATATTAGTTATACCCTCCTGCTTCATCCCGTTAATTTCATCAAACAATATTTTATCCAGAACTTTTTTAGAAAACGACATTGTATGGGGATCGTCGCCGATCAACTCATCTTCTGTAACGACTTTTATTTTACGTCCGTATTTGCCTATGCCCCAATCCTGTCTGTTTCTTTGGTCAACTTCGATTCTGTCAGGAACTCCAATGACAGTTAATTTATCAACCACAGACTTATGCCCTTTATCGTCACCATCAACCAACAATCTTAAAGTATTTGATTTTCTAGGCGTATCCTCATAAGGCCCAGGGTCAGTGTCAATGTGAGTGTCAAAAACAAACATACCTATTTTCAGATCGGGATTGGCATCTTTTAAAACCCTCATTAACGGGGTAGTTGTCGCGTGAGTCTCCGAAACAATAACTGTTGGACCCTGAGTCTGCAAAAAGTAATGCTTAAAATATTCTTCAAGACTTCTAATATCAACGACCTGGCTTTCCCGATCTTTTGGCATTGGTAAGTGGGGTATGCCCCGAACATCGGCAAAATTAAAAAAATCACCAATGGCGTCTTGCGATGTCCAAGTATAATCTAATGTATGTTCATACCATTTCCAGGCCCTATTCAGCAACTCCCTAATGGAAACCATCTTGTACTTTTCTTTATCGTTAAACCCACCAATGTCAACATTATTGACAATATCGAGGTTAGTTTTAATAATACTTTTTAATCCAGGTTTAACCGCCCCTCTAAACAACTTAAAATCAGTAGCTTCGTTTGTTTCCGGAATGATAATAACACTTGGAGATTTATTAAATGAAGGAGTTTTTCTCCCTATTTCTTTAATATGCGACATAAATAATTATACTATAAGATATATTATAATTCAATTTTCCGCTCGAACTCAGTTATAATATACAAATAGGACTATGAAAAAACTATTGATCGCCACCCATAATCCGGCCAAAACCATTGAAATAAAATCAGCCCTCAACGAACTGAAAAAACAAGGAGTTGAGCTTCTCACATTAAACGACGTTGGGGTAGAGAAGGAACCGGAAGAAACCGGGAAAACTTTTCAGGAAAACTCGGCTCTGAAAGCCAAGTTTTACTCCAAATTAACCAACCTGGCAACGATTGCCGACGACGGGGGACTGATCATCCCCTTTCTTGGTAACGCACCGGGAGTCAGGTCCAGGCGTTGGCCAGGTTACGAAGCCGGCGACCAGGAACTGATCGACTATACCCTGTCCCACCTGAAAAATGCCGGAGGAGACGAACGGACAGCATTTTTGGAAACCTGCGTCACTTTTTTTTACCCGCCGACCGGCCAGATATTTTTCGAACAAGAAAAGATCAAGGGCCACATCGCCGAAATTCCCTCTCCGCGGCCGACCAACGGTTATCCTTACCGGGCGCTTTTTGTCGTCGACGAGTTCGGCAAATATTACGACGAACTAACTCGCGAAGAACACGACAAAATAAATCACAGATATAAAGCGCTGAGGAAATTGACAAAAAGAATTGAAAATTTGATATCATGATAGTTAGAAAATCGTTGTCCTGTTAACGGATTAAAGAGTTAACTGTAATAATCAAATAACATGCTTTCTTTGGATTTTATACGTAACAACAAAGAAAAAGTCCTGGATGCGGCAAAAAATAAAAACCGTCGGGTCGATTTGGATAAAATTTTAAAACTAGACGACGAACGGCGGGAATTAATCAAAAAAATCCAGGTTCTTCGTGAAGAAAGGAATAAGGCAGGCAAATCAAAGCCCACTCCGGAGATTATCAAACGCGGCAAGGAAATCAAAAACGATCTAAAAAAACTCGAGGACCAACTCGTCACCATTCACCAATCACTAGACACTTTGCTTTCTTATGTTCCCAACGTCCCCCTGCCCGAAGTTCCCGTTGGCAAGAACGCCGATGACAACGTCGAAATCAGGAAATGGGGCGAGCCGAAAAAATTCGACTTCAAACCGAAATCACACATCGAACTGGGAGAATCGCTTGACTTGATCGATTTGGAAAGAGGCGCCAAAGTTTCCGGATTCAGAGGATACTTTATCAAAAACCAGCTCGCCAGGCTTCATTTTGCATTGCTATTTTATGTTTTCAACAAACTGTCCCAAAAAGGTTACACGCCGGTGATCGCTCCGGCCGTCATCAAGGGCTTTGCCCTTTTCGGTTGCGGCCAGTTCCCTTGGGGAGAACAAGACGTCTATAAATTAAACGACGACGCCTACCTCGCCGGTACGGCCGAGCAGTCGGTGACGCCTTATTTTTCCGGAGAAATCCTCAACGAAAAAGATCTTCCCAATAAATTCGTCGCTTTTTCCCCTTGTTTTAGGAAAGAGGCCGGCGCCCACGGCAAAGATACCAAAGGACTCTACCGCCTTCACGAATTTTGGAAGGTCGAACAGGTAATCATCGCGGCAAACGACGTCGATGGAGCCAAAAAACTTCACGAGGAACTGCAAAAAAATTCCGAGGAGATTCTCCAGGATCTCGAACTCCCCTACCGCGTCCTCTTGATGTGTACCGGAGACATGGGCGAACCACAGATAAAAAAATATGACACGGAAACTTGGATGCCTTCAAGGAGTGCCTACGGGGAAACCATGTCCAATTCGATCATGGGCGACTTCCAAACCAGAAGATTGAATATTAAGTACCGGAAAAAGGACGGTACGACCGAATATTGTTTTTCTTTGAATAATACGGCTTTGGCGTCACCGCGGATTTTAATCGCCATCCTGGAAAACTACCAGGAAAAAGACGGCAGCGTCATGGTTCCGAAAGTCCTTCAACCTTTGGTAGGTTTTGAAAAGATAGAAAAATAGTCTCAAAACTCAAATCCTAATAGGATTCATGATTTAATATTGTTAAGGCTTAGGAGTTGGCGTCGGCGTCACCAAAGCATTTGCTCCGCAGTCGGCGTTTTTCTCCGTTCCGCTAATAAAATATTCTACCCTTCCGAAAAAGCATGGTTTGGAAACGACGTCACTCGGCTGTTCGTACCAATGGCTGCCGTTGACGTAATTTTGCAGTAAATAAGACATCATCCTGTTCCAGATCGGAGCCGCTCCGGTGATGCCGGACGCCAAATAAGGATTCATGGGCGAATTATTGTTGTTTCCCACCCAAACCAAAACCAAAAAGTCAGGCGTATAACCGATCGTCCAGTTATCCCGTTTGTCGTCGGTGGTCCCGGTTTTGACGGCAACTTTGTATCCTGGTATTTCCAATGCCGAGTTCGGGCCGAACTCCCACGTCCTGGCTTGGTTGTCAGACAAAATATCCGAGATTATATAAGCGATACCGGGATCCATTTCCCTTATTTTAAAGGGGTTTAATTCCCTGATCGTCTGTCCGTCGCTATCTTGAATTTTCAAATAATAACTCAGTGGCAGTTTGTCCCCCATGTTGGCCAAAGTCCCATAGGCTTCCGCCATGTCGACCATGGTGACATCCCCTCCGCCAAGAGTCAGCGACAAACCATACCGAGAAGGATCCGTCCACGTGCTAATCCCGAGTTTTTGGGCGAAATTTATGAAGTTGTCGACACCGACGCTGTTGAGGGTTTTGACTGCCGGAATGTTGAACGAATTGGCCAGAGCATACCGCAAAGGCACTCTGCCGTGAAACTTGCCGTCATAATTGACCGGCTGATAAGGAGGACTACCCGGTGTCTTGAATATCGTCGGGCTGTCGTCCAAAATCGTCGCCGCGGTGAATCCTTTTTGCAAAGCCAGCGAATACATGAGCGGCTTAATGGATGAGCCGGGCTGCCGAAGCGCCGTCGTGACGTTGAAAGCGCCGTCTGGCTGTTGGAAATAGTTAGCCGAACCGACCATCGCCAAAATCTCCCCGGTCGACGGCCTGGTCACCAATATGGCTCCGTTAGTCACGTTAAGATACTTAACCTTGGCCAACTCTTCGCTCAAGATTTTTTCGGCTTCTTTTTGGATGTTGACGTCCAAGGTCGTCGTCACGTTCAACCCACCTTGTTCGACTTTTTCTATTCCATAATATGACTCCAGCTGACTCTTCACGTAAAAAACAAAGTGCGGAGCGATGATCGAAGTCTTGGGAGGTACGACGTCCAAAGCAGCGCTCTCGGCCCGTTTTCTGGTTGTCTCGTCGATATAACCCTGTTTTGCCATCGCTTCCAGAACTTCGTTCCGCCGCCTCAAAGCAGCGTCCGGATTGGTATATGGCGAATATTCGGACGGAGCTTGGGGCAACCCGGCCAGCAAGGCCGCCTCCGGCAAATTCAAGTCCTTGGCCGACTTGCCGAAATAGGTTTTGGCGGCCTCTTCGACTCCGTAAGCCGACCCGCCGTAGGGCACCTGGTTGAAATACATTTCCAAGATCTGATCCTTGCTATAAAGCCTCTCTGCCCAAAGAGCCAAAATTATTTCCTTGATTTTCCTGGTGATTGTTCTTTCCGGAGTCAAGAGCGAGGTTTTCACCAATTGTTGGGTGATCGTCGAACCTCCCTGGATGCTGCTGTTCAAGACTATTTCTTTGATTGCCCTGAGGATTCCTCCGACCAAATCGACGCCGTTGTGTTTATAAAAATCTTTGTCCTCGATCGCAATCGTCGACTGGGCAATGTAGTTGGGCAAATCTTTCAAAGACACCGGCGTCCGGTTTTCGTCACGGTAGATTTCGTAAAGGAGAACGCCGTTACGGTCATAGATGTGGGTCGACAGTTGATAGTTGACTTTGCCGATGTTTTTCGGCGACGGCAAATCTTTGACAAACAGATAAGATTGATAGCAGATGATAATGACTCCCGTCGTCAATACCCCCATTAAGAAATAACCGGTCCGATTCCAGAAATTAAACCTGGTTTCTTTTTTTATTTTTATCGACGTATATGATTTTCTTTTGAAGGCGACTCTTGGTAGTCTGACTTGCGGAATTTTTATTGATCTTATTCCGGCGATTAACCATAAAAATTTTTCGAGAAAAAATTTGAGGACAATTTTTAGAAAGCGAAGAAAAACCTTGACCGGCCAAAGGGTTACCTCACCGATAAAGATAAAAAAACTAGCCAAATAGTATAGTGGTTTAAACAACAATCTAGAAAGAGATTGCAGCCTTGATTTCATTATCGGATTATATCAAATATTATAGGCTAAATCAATCTCAATTTGGCTTTTATGACGAATCTCTGCAACCAGGTTCCCGGAGGAACACAGGTAATCAAAGTCAGGTATGAACCGTCTTTTTGCTGATCCAATACGGAAATCTGGTCGGGGTTGATGACATACATATCGTAAACTTGGTAGTCATATTCGATGTCGTTCATCTTGATCTTTATGATGTCACCTTTGTCCAAAGAAGGCAAGTAGGTGAAAATGGTCTTGTAATCTTTGGGGTTATATAGTTGCGGTAAAGTTGAGTGACCGAAAATGACGACGTTGCCATATTCTCCGGGCAAACTTTTCGGCAGGTAATGAATCAGGCTTTTTGACAAGTCCTCCCCTCCGACGGTGACATTGGCGTTCTCAATGTTAAGCTTTGGAATCGACAAGGTATAATGTTTGACCGATAATGTCGACAGAGTATTGGCTTGACTAAGGGATGGGAACCATAAACTGGCTTGGGTATAATCGCGCAGGTTATTGGAAAAAATATTGAAAGTCCCCAACACCGAGCTTGCTTGCGACAAGGAGGAGGGAGAATCTCCGTCGGGAACCGGGGTATTGATATCCCTTTTAAGGAAGAGTCTCGAATAGACCTCAAAAGAAACGATCGGATAAAACGACCAAAACAACAACAAAGCTCCGACGATCAAAAACAAATAGGAAAAATAGTTAATGGCTTTTTTCCTCGGTGAATTGTCTTTCTTGACATAGATGCGGCGGGACATAAATCTTGATTTTATAGACTGGAAATTTTAAGGCTGATGTTTTTTCTAAACAAAGGCATAAATTTGTTGAGGATAGGCAACGGATCGCTTACCGAAACGTCGTATCCCTGGATTTGGTATTGGGTTTTCAATATGTTCTCAAGATTGGTTTGGTTTTGAAACAGGATTTTATTCAAGGCGGCTTCGGAATCAAACTCCTTGACCGCTTTGGCTTTGACGTCAAGATTCAAATTCAAGGCATTTTTGTTTTTCTTGACGTCTTTGAAATCATAAACAATATTCTCCGGCTTTAAGTCATAACCCTGTTTGACGTCATTTTTCAAATCATTTAGCAGTGATTGGAGAAGCGAACTTTTGTTATAGGCGAAATAGGTCGATTCGACCTTGGCTTTCAGGGTGACGCTGTCTGCCTCTTCGCCGACTTCTTTGGAAAAATTGGTGTCGGCCAAACCGGTATTGGATAGTTGCGTCAATATCACTTCGTCGCTTGAAAAAGACGGGGCGCTGATTTGATTCTTGGCATTATTGAGGACGGTTTTTTCCAGGTTTTTTTGGTCCTGTAAGGATACTGTCCTGACCTCTTTTTTGCTCCCGCCCGACAAAGACGCGGCATTGATGGCAAAATATAGGCTTTGTGATTCGTTGTCGATCGCGAAGCGCGTCCCTTGACTGAGATTACTATCAGGACCGATGGCAGCGGCGGTGATTTGTCCATCGCTTTTTCCCGGCAGTTTTGCCGAGCCGTCTGCAGCCAGAGTCGAAGATGCCACCTTAACGTCGCCGTCCAAAAGAAAAGACAAACCGGCCGCCGTCAAAGTCGTCCCTTTGCTGAAAATTTTATCCTGGTCGTCGAAGTTATGTATCGTCACTGTCCCCTGCGCCTTATCCCCCACCTCTTTCGTTCCCGTTGTCGTAGCGCTCGCCGAAAGATCCGCGGAAACGCTCGCCACCTTATAGTCCACCGACTCCGTCAAAGTTTTTTCGATGGTTTGCGCCGGAAGGTAGACCGTCAGCTGGGCTTTGTGGAAAAAATATTCGTTAAGAAACAGTCCAAAGACGATAATCAAAATCCCGAAAATTATCCCCACCCTACCCTTAAAAAATGACAGATTAATTTTGGGAAAAGCGATCTTGGGCAACTGCGGAATGTTTAATTTGAAATTAGTTTTTGGTTTGGCAACGGGCAGTTCTTCTTCCTGTTTGATATCGCCCGAGATGTCTTCGCCGACGACAAAGCCAAAAGCGTTACCGGGCTGGTCTTTTTTCTCGACCGGTGCCGCAACCGGTTGCCTGGCGGCGACCTGGCCGGAAAATACTTCCAAGAAACCTGCCAGGATCTCCTCCTCCTTGAGGATGCTGATTTTTGGGATCTGGACGAAATAACCTTCTTCAAAACGATGGCTGATAATTTTGGCGGCAACGTCATCGACACTGCCTGAATCATAAATTACGATTTTTGAAGGCAGCAGCGCTTTGCCTTTGATGGCTTGAGTAGCGTTGGTCAAATCGTCGACGATGCTGTCGGTTCTGGATGAAACGTTTTTGAAGATCATCTTGCCCCCTTTATAGATAAAAACCGCCATCTGCTTTTCATCCAATTCGAGCAAGACCGCCGTCAACGGAGTTTCTTCTTTTTTTTCCAGATAAAACGTCACCGCTTCAAAACACTCGATATAACCCATCGCTTCCAGTTCAAGATTCTTGACCAAAACCTTGATCTTGTCGAGGTAAGGTTTTTTGATGTCGTTGGTTTTGTCGTCGACCAGGTGCGAATAGACGAAAAAAATCGTCTTTGCCAACTGGACATTCAGTCTTTTTTCAAAACGGTAAAGGATTTCGTCGACGTCGTCGCTCAGATTCTCCCAGCCGTTGGTATAGGAAAAATTTTCCTTTTCTTTGATTTCGATATTCTCCCCGTTTTTTACCATTACCAAGGCGATGCCTTTTTCTTCTTTGAGAAACAACCCCAGATAAAATTCCTTCTTTTCCGCTGCTTTTGAAAAAAATGGTAGTTTCATTGGCTATTAATATTATACTTAGTAAAAACCTGCTTGACACCGTCGCTCGCCGTCTTCAATGCTTCCGAATAACTGACACCTTGCTCCGTGCTGTTGATGGCGTTTTCGATATACTTGGTGATTTCGTCGTCCAATCCATTGTCATAAGTCCGGCTGATCAGAGGCAAAGAAACAAAATTGCCGGCCTCTTTTATCACCGCCCCCAGATAATCATTTTGAGCCAAAAGGGGTGCCAAATCAACTCGAGAATACGGCTCGCCAAACGGCCTCAATTTGCTTTCGATTTCGTATAGTTTGGTCATATTATCCTTTTCCGTCAGATAGCGCAAAAATTTCCAGGCCTCGATCTGGTTTTTGCTGAACCTCGATACTCCCTCGACCCAATAGCTGGCCAAAGAAATGCTCGCCGCTCCTGGTACGGCCGGTACCGGAGCTACTTTCATGCTGATTTCCGGATTGGCCGTCTTGATCGACAACGCTTCCCACGATGGAGCGATGATCATGGCAACTTTGCCTTGAATAAAAGCGTTGATGGAATTGGGCATATCGTCCGACCAATAACCCTGGGGAGCTTCGGCGAACTTCCGGTAGATTTCCAGGGCGCCGGCAGCTTCTGTCTGATCCAGTCTGCTCAAGCTGCCGCCGTTTTGGACCAAGAGCAACCCGAAAATGTCGGAAAAATGTTCGATGTTGCTGGTTGTTCCCATCGCCATGCCTGAAGTAATCAGATTTCCCTGGGTGTCTTTGACGGTCAACTTGGGGACAATCGTCGTGATGTCATCCCAAGTCGCCGGTGGCGTCGTAATCCCGGCTTGTTTGAGCAAACTGTCGTTATAAATCAGCACCAAGCCATCTATCTCCAAAGGCAGGCCATAGTAATAGTTGCCAACTTTAAGGTCGGTTTGTTGGACCTTATAAAAAGTCTTTTCGAATTCGGCGTTGGTCATGATCTGCTGGGGTAAAGGCGACAGAATCTCTCCCAGTTCGGGAACCCAGGTGTTGTGGAACCTGAAAATATCAGGTCCTTGCCCTTCTTTGCTCCTGGCAATCAGTTTATCCCGGTAGCTGTCGGTCGACATCTTGACGTAGTTGATCTTGACGTTTGGATTTGCCTGTTGGTATTGGTCGATCAAAGGCTGCATCACCTGTTGGTCTTCCCAAAGACCCCAATAAGTCAGAGTGACCGGCTTGTTGGCCGAAGAACCGCCGAAGAAAATCGCCTTGATGATAAGGATGAAAATTATGAAAAAGACGACTCCTCCTCCGGCGATCAGCATAAATTGGTTCTTGCTTTCCTGGTAGACCGGCGGAGGCAAGTCGTTACCAGGTGGTTCGCCTGGAACTTCCGGGTCGACCACCTCTTCTGGGGTCTCTTCGATTTTAGGCTGCTCTTCCTGCGGGGATTCGACCGGAACGGTTTCAAAAACCGGCGTGCTGTTTGGATCAATTTGATTTTCTAGAGGTTTTTCATTATTATCATCCATAGGAATATTTTCCCTTAAAAGGTACTAATATCAATGATAGCAAAAAAGAAAATAAAAGTCCTTTTTAATCCTTGGTTTTTCGTCTTTGGAATTATTTTCGCGGTAATAATCGTGGTATTGTGGCGTTTTGTCCAATACGACAACACTTATTTAAACCGCATCTATCCAAATGTTTACATCGACGGCAAAAATTTTTCCGGAGCCACCAAAAACGAAGTCATAAAATACTTTATTGACAAATCGACCCTCTTGCAAAAATCATACTTCACTGTTTTTTTGGACACCCAACCGGTGGCGACTTTTTCCGGGCAACTGCTTAACTTAAGTTACGATGGACAAACTGCGGCCGAGCGGGCTTACCGGATTGGCCGCTCGACCTTTCCCCTATCGGCCCTATATCAAAGGGTTTCAGCGCTTTTGAACCGGTCCCGCTACGATTTTATCAGCAACATCAACTTTGACGACACCGTCGTCAGGGAAAAAATCGAGGCCCTGAAAGATCAGGTCGACGAACCGGCCAAAAATGCCCTGTTTAAATTCGAAAACGGCAAGGTCGTTAGTTTCCGCAAAGAAGAAAACGGCCGGGAGATTTCCGAGGATTCGGTGATTGCTGACTTCGACAACTCAGTCCAGTCGCTGAAAAAAAATCCTGGGAGCAAAGAAATCATAATAAAGCCGATCATCCTCAAGCCGGAAATCACCCTTTCTTCAATCAACAGCTATGGCATTGAGGAACTGATCGCCGTTGGCCAATCAAATTACAGCCACTCGATACCGGGGCGCATCCACAACGTCATCCTCGCCGCCTCAAAATTCAACGGCGTCCTCATCCCGCCGGGAAAGGTATTTTCTTTCAACGACACCGTCGGCGACATTTCGGCGCTGACCGGTTATGAACAAGCTTATATCATCAAGGAAGGCAAAACCGTTCTTGGTGACGGCGGCGGCGTCTGCCAGGTATCGACGACTCTTTTCCGGGCTGCCCTAAACGCCGGGTTGCCGATCGTCGAGCGGACCGCCCACGCCTACCGGGTTTCCTACTACGAAAACGACATGGGACCGGGATACGACGCGACGGTTTTCGCGCCCTCGGTCGACCTCAAGATCAAAAACGACACTCCGGCCTATATCTTGATCGAGACCGAAGTCGACCAAGAAAATAACCTACTATATTTCAAGCTCTACGGCAAAAAAGACAATCGCCGGGTTGAAATCTCCAAGTCGACGGTCTGGGACGTCGTCCCCGCTCCTGACCCGAAATACCAGGACGACCCGACCCTGAAAAAAGGCGTCGTCAAGCAGGTCGACTTTGCCGCCTCCGGTGCAAAAGCCATGTTCGAATACAAGGTCTATAAAGGCAGCGGCCTGACGATCGACCAGAAGTTTTATTCCAACTATCAGCCTTGGCAGGCGGTCTATTTAGTCGGAACAGCAGACTAGAGAATATCAATAGTTCTTCATTTTGCCCCTGTACTCGCAGTATTCACAGTCGGGATTCGAATGAGGCATGTCGGCATCATCCAGGCATTTTTTGATGGCAACGATCGTCGGCTCGATCCAATCGGTATTCCCACGATAAGGGATGATTTGTAAATCAAACTCCAGACGGGCGTCGAACTTGGCCCGGTTTTTCCCGGCGTTGGCGTAGACGAAATAGCCCGTATCGTTGACGGAGAAACCTTTTCGTTTGAAGATCCACTGATAGACTTCCATCTGTTTTTTGTAGCCCTGCTTGTACTCGTCGTCCAAGGAAATTTCTGCCGACGTGCTGGTTGATTTATAGTCAACGATCAGGAGTTCGTTTTTCTTGTTGATCCAGACGTCGTCGATGATGCCGCAGATTTCCAGTCCGGTCGACTGGTGGACGACTGATATGCCTTTGTATTGGCGGACGTCGTCGCGCCAGATCGGCAGATCCGGGTGATTGAAGGGAATCGCATCGATGCCGTATTTGATCATCAGTTCGTGCTTCTCGCCGTTTTTCCGCAGCAGGTCGAACTCGTTTTTCAAGAGGGCGTCGACGGCGGAGTTGAGCGAGAATCCCGGCATGCTAGGCCTGCCCAGGCCGATTTTCCTGTCCAAGTAAAAACACCTCGGGCACTCCAAAAACAGATCTATCTTCGACCGGCTGATGCTAAACGGCCTACCTTTCTGGTAAAGGTTCATCCTCCTTTGCCTGTATTTGTTCATAGATATCATTTTATCAAGCTAATCGGAGATTTTGTAGCAGATAATCGACTGACAAAAACTAGAATTAATGTTAAA
>JAMCTE010000035.1 GCA_023381015.1 Patescibacteria group bacterium
ACTCTTTCTTTTTTTCTTTGTCCGCCGAAGCTTCAGCGGAGGAGGACTCGTTCTCGAACATAGCTTGGTAACCGACTCCTTTTACTGCGTCGGCGATTTTATCTTCCGAAACATCTCCTAATAATTCAAGAGTCGCCTTTTGAGTAGCCAGGTTGACAACGGCATCTTTTACACCAGGAATAGCCTTCAAGGCTTTTTCATTGGTATAAACACATGAGGCGCAGTGCATTCCTTTTATATAAAAAGATTTCTTATTCATCTAATAAGTAAAAGTGAAGGTACAAAATTTTTTGCGACTTGAGAGGTGCGCAGCGAAGCGAGCACGCTCACGGAGTCAAAAATTTTGGTACCGAACTTTAAACTATTTAACAATTAATTTGCCGTGAAACATTCCCATCCCACAAACAAAATCAAACGTTCCCTTTTTATCTGGTGTTATCTCGACTGTAGTTGTTTCATTTAAAGGCAGTGACTTCTTTATTTTAAAATCAGAAAGAATCACGTCTTCGAGACAGCTACTAGGATCTTTTCTTATAAAATTTATCTTCGTTGTCTTGCCAAAAGGAATGGATATTGCCGAAGGTTTATAACCGCCTTCAACCAATATGTCTATCGACTCATCCGCCTCGACGGTTTGTTCTTTTTTCATAAAGAAATACCAAAAGGTAAGAATGATAAGAAATACTCCTCCAACGGCAACGCTGATTTTATTCATCTATTTCCTTTTGAAAACTTCTATCACTTCCTCGACTTTTTTATCAATGTCTTTGTTACCGATCATTGAATCGCGGACACAAGTTCTTAAATGATTTGCCAGCACTACTTCGTCTGCCTTTTTGAGTGCACTCTGAACATCTAGTGACTGTTGGAAGACATCAAGGCAATATTTATTTTCAGAAAGCATGGAGATAACTTTATCCAGGTGTCCCCTGGCGATTTTCAATCTATGCAACGCATTCTGTTTTGCCGGACTTAATTTATTTGTCATTTGTTTAACGATTGTCACCCCGACGAAGGTCGGGGTCTGAATTTATAATTGAAACGTCTGGATTCCGGCATTCGCCGGAATGACAGACAAATTATTATCCTCCCCCCCAGGATATATGAAAAACAATTTTTTGTCAAGTGAAAGTTGCCTTTTTCTATGATTTGGAATATAATGAAGCCGTAACTATGGAAGCTAAAAGATTCTTCAGGATCTTTTCCAGCGTGGCTTTGGTCGCTTTTTGTTTGACTGCTTGCGGCAACCAAGCCAAAGCCACCAGTACGCCTGAAGCCCTCATCAATCCGCCTCCAATTAGTACGCCTTCTTCGACTCCGATCCCGACTCTTCCACCTGATCTTCGTCCTTATCTAAACTGCCGGACCATCAAAGATGGCCAAAGCGCCTGGGAAGTCGCCTTGTCGTTCGGACCTGCTTATAGTTTTTTTGCTGTATTAAATAAAAACGGCAGCTACAGGGCTCAGATCAATACAAAAACCTGGAACCCAAGAGATGTTTCGGACAATGCCAAAGCCGCCAGAAGTACGACCAAAGGAATGTCTGTCTGCGTGTCAAAACAAGCTGTCAAACCTTGACAATCCAAAAAAAAGTCCTATAATACAAACATATGGCACACCCTGACAGAATAAGGCCTGTTCCTGGAGCCAGATTAGCGCAATCTCTCGTTACCGACCATCAACCATTCGGAAAAAGTTTGGCTACTCTTTCTAAGACTCTTTCAAAAGCCAAAGCTGTTACTGCCGACATGCATTTCGACCGCCAATTGATCCATAATGTAGGTTTAACTGTATTTGGCGCTTTTGTTTTATTAACATATCAACACTTAGCCACACATTTTGGATTGCCTAATGCTCCAGAAGTTTTCCTAGCTGCTGGTTTAAGCGGTTCTGGACCTGAAATAAGCTACAATGAAAAAGGTGAGGCTTTTAGAACTACCAGACCACCTACAGGTTCAGTTATTGTCGCCAAAGTAAGAGACCCTGGACACGATAAAAAATAACAAAGCTTATCTCCCTAATGTAGAATTTCATTACGCCATCAATTATTCATGAGTAAAATTTTATTTCTCCACTCCGTAGAATTTGACGCGGCCTGCCCGCCAACAATCGCCCTTTGAGACGTCGAGCGAATAGCGTTGAGTTAAGTCGAAAAGTAAGATGTGACGAGTAAAATTTTACTTTTCAACGCCATAAAATTTTACGCGGTCGCCCCTGAACATGAGGTCCATCTCGCCGGTCGCGCCGTTCCTGTGCTTGGCGATGAAGAGCTTGACCAATTTTTTGTTTTGATCCAAGATGTCTTCCGACTCTTCCTCAAGGTACAAAAACATGACGACGTCGGCATCCTGTTCAATGGCGCCTGATTCGCGAAGATCAGCCATCTGGGGCTTCCTGGTACCACGCTGCTCAACCGCTCTTGAGAGTTGGGAGATTGCCAGAACCGGTATCTTCAGCTCGCGGGCCAGGTTTTTCAATCCCTGGGAGATCGCCGAAACCTCGTTGACGCGCGACTCGAAGTACCTGCCGGCATTGGCAAGCTGCAGATAATCAACGATCAACAATTTGATGTTCTTCTCCACTTTGAGCTTCCTCGCCTTCGTCCTCATCTCAAGGATCGACGCTCCAGGCGTATCATCGATGAAAATCGGCGCTTCAGACAGTTCGCCCATCGCTTCCGTCATCTTTTTATAGTCGTCATCGGATAGTTTCCCCGTCTTCAACCTCCAGGCGTCGATATCGGCCTGGCCGACCAGGAGGCGGTCGACGAGTTCTTCCTTGCTCATCTCGAGCGAGAAAAACCCGACCGGCACCTTGTCTTTGATGGCCGCATTCAAAGCGATGTTAAGGGCAAAAGTCGTCTTGCCGATGCCCGGACGGGCGGCTAGAATCAACAGGTTGGAATCCTGCATCCCGGCTAGTTTATTGTCAAGATCAAGAAATCCCGTCGGAACTCCACGCAGGTGCGAACCTTTTTTCATGAACTCCTCCAGCCTTTCGAAGCTTTCCGCCAAAACTTCTTTCAATTCGACGAAATCACGGTGCAAGTGCTGTTGGGCGAGGGAAAAAATCTCTACTTCAGCCTCATCCAACAGTTTTTTGACGTCTCCCTTGTCGTCGAAAGACTTCTCAACCAAACGGGAAGACAGATCGATCAATCTTCTTTTGACGTAATGGTTTTTGACAATCACTCCGTAGTTTTCAATGTAGGCTGAGGTCGGAACGGTGTTGATCAGGTCGGAAAGATAGGTTTTTCCGCCGATCTTCTTTAAGGCGTCGGTTTTCTTCAACTCGTCCTGCAAGGTGACGACGTCGATCGGTTGCTGCTTCTCGAAAAGCGTCAACATGGCGCTAAAAATCAATTGGTTTTCCAAAGCGTAGAAATGTTCGGGCTTCAGGAACTCAGCCACCAAATTGACGGCTCCGGAATCGATCAATATTGCCCCGAGGACTGACCGTTCGGCCTCAAGGTCGTGAGGAGGAACTTTCAATGCATCAGATGTAGCCATTTAAAATTTCTAATTTCTAATTACCCTAATTGACCTAAACAACTCGCTTTTAGATATTGGTCATTTCTTAGAAATTAGATCAATTAGATTAATCAGCTATTTTAAATCTCAAGTACGACAACTTTCATCTCTTCCTCGCCCTCTTCTTTTTTGTAAACCAACTTGGGCAGTGGAACTGGTTTCTCTATCCCGAATTTATTGGTGAAATCTTCGATCGGGGCTAGTTTACCTAGTAATTCTTTATTCTTCATGAGGGGGTTACCGAAGTGCATCGGTATGATTACCGATGGTTCAATTTTTTTGACCAAATCTGCCGCTTGGGAAGCATCTATCGTGTAAAATCCTCCGACGGGAACCATCAATATGTCAATGTCGCCGATGCTGTCCAAAAAGCTATCTTCGGGGACGTAACCGAGGTCGCCGCAATGAAGTACCGTGATGCCTTCCGCTTCAAATTTATAGAGGATATCTTCTCCCCTGACTTCGCCTTTCTTGTCGTCGTGATAACTTTTATACCCGAAGATTCTCATTCCAAGCTTTTCGAACTCGCCGGGAAGATCGATGATGAGGGGCGGATTGCCGGTGGGGGGCAAAGGGATTTGGTCGACTTGGTCGTGATCGGCGTGGTGGTGGGAAACCGTGATGATGTCGGCCTCGACCTTGGGAAACTTTAAGCCGACCATTTCTGGATCGAAAGGATCGGTGACGACTTTGGCGGTTTTAGTTTTTATCAAAAATGAAGCGTGACCCAAGTATTTTATTTCCATAGTGTCCTAAAGAATAACAGACTTTTTTGTCAATTTCAATCTATAACTTTGTTGAGCCAAAAGTGGGAATCTCCCGCCTTCTGCGGAATCCCGCTGTGGCGGGAGAACTCATAGTCTCCCCGCCAAGGCGGGATGTTTTACCACTAAACCAATAGTTTTTTAAAGGCATTTCCGCCTTTATTTGTGAAACCGGTGTAATAACTATGATTTTTTTCTGATTGTATTACGTAAACGGTATACATGGAGCCCAAAGTGAGAATCGAACTCACAGTCTAACCCTTACCAAGGGTTTGTTTTACCACTAAACTATTTGGGCAAACTTTTCTATTATACAAGAAGTTGTCGGCAAAAACGGCTACTTGTTAGTGTTTGTGCATTTGCGAATGTTTCACTGAAGCATTCAGACTGACCTGTCCACCTGAAAGTATAGCGACTAAAGGCGATAGAACAGTATTAACTACGGCATAGCCGAAGATTTCGTTTGGCGCCCCGAGCAGATCGGCAAGATGAAATTTGTTGTGTAACCCGAATTTAGCGATAAATGATGCTATGCTAGTAAATCCCTCTGCGCCACAGCCATCCCAGTGATCTTCCATGATGAGTTTTACTCTGGATCCGGGATATTCTTGATGTGCCCTCTTGACAATTTTTACCATTTGACCTATCAATCCCACGAGAGCATGACCTTCTGTCAATATATTTGCGCCTACATTATAACCGACGAGAAAATTTCCAATCGGATTGTCGCCGGGAAGAAGACTGTTAACAAGACTGTTAACACCAGCCGCCATCAAAATAGAAGTAAACTCTGAACCCAAGACGGCAAACGATCCTGGTATCGCTCCTCCAGTTTTTTCATATCTTCTAGTATCGACGCAGGTAATTTGGGCTACGACGGTTCCGTCTTTATTCCTTCTTAAAGGAGCCATCGTTCCGCCTTCTGTTTTACCTTCAAGGTTTTTAAGAGTTAATGCGATCGAAGCAGCATTTTTGATTCCTCCAGTAATCAGTCCTGCCAAAAAAGGTTCCGGTCCACTTCGGAAACGTTCCCCGATCATATTAAAAATTTCTCCGGGCGGAGTCAAGCCGTGCACGCCAAGCAATGAAATAGCCGCCAGTGCCAATGGTACTTGAAGCATGTTGAAGGAAGTTTCCGCTCCTGTTTTTAACGTGTAGCCGATTCTACGCCATGCTTCCCCTTGATTTTTATTCATATATTGAAAGTCATATTTTACTATAAGATGGAAAAAAATCAACCATTTTGATAGAATTTCCTTTATGACTCACCGAGAAAAAGCGTCTAATAGCTCAGTAGCTTTTTTACGCTTTATAGGTTCTCCCAAAGCCGATCCATTCTATTGGGAAAAAGTCCGGTACATCTCCTCGAAAACACCTGCCCATGAAGGATCAATGAGTCTTATATATAAAGCCTTTGATAGCCGGGAGGGAAAACCTGTTGCCATAAAAATTTTACAGCCATTTATAGATGATGAAGAACACAAACAGTTGATCAAAAAAGAAGCGGAAGTCATTAATTCAATCAGACATCCAAGCGTGCCGTTTGTCTACGATGTTTTGTCTGTCGAGTCGCCTGACGGCCCGACTACGGCAATGATCATGGAATATATTGAAGAAAAAACCCTTGAACAAAGATTGAAATCCGGCCCTCCTCTTTCTCCAAGAGAAGCCATCGATGTAGTCAGACAAACTGGTGCTTTTATCGATTTTTTGGACCTGTCAAGTGGCCATACTCTTTTTAACGGTGACCTGAAACCAAGTCATATCTTTCTTACCTATCCAAATATCAGGATAATTGACTTCGCCTCAAGCACTCTCGCCAATGAAAAAGGTGAAGAGTATGATCCAAATTTCTCTGCTCCCGAGAGAAGATTTAGATTTGGACAGGAAATCGTCAGGAATGCTGCCAGCGAAGAATTTAGCTTGGCGGCAATCGCCTACTATATCATAACGGGGCATACTATAGATATAAACGACCGCAAAAAAACGACTTTCAAAAAACTCTCGAAATGGAATGTAAGGTATGATTTTTCAGAATATGAAATCAACAAGCTTAACCAAGTATTTACGAAAGCTTTGGCTTTTGATCCCAAGGAAAGATTCCCCTCCTCATCCCAGTTTGCCGATGAATTTTCAATAGTTATGCAAAGCGCAAAAACAAAAAAAACTCTCTTAAATTTAAAAACGGTGTTTAATTTTTAGCTAAAATTAGCTATAATTTAGCCTACTGGTGACTGTAGCTCAACCTGGTAGAGCATCTGCCTGTGGAGCAGATTGTTGTGGGTTCAAATCCCATCAGTCACCCACAGAAAATCGGGGCTTTACAATAACCTTCATTTAAATGACTGGCTGAACGTTTGATCCTAATCAGATTGTCAAGACAAAATTTTCTTAATCTAAATCAAATTAAGAAACAGCTCGATAATAAGATAAAATATGGTAATGGTTTTAGAAAGATTTAAAACAAGACTGCTTGAGAATGAACTAGTTAGAAAAGTCCGCGCCACCATGTTACTTGGTGGATCTGATAAACTTATTCGGCAAAATAAAGAATATATTATTGCTTTGCCGCAGATTAGAGAACTTTATAAACAAGCCTGGAGATGGCATGGTACAGGACGATATCAATATTCTCCTCCAGATTATAAAGATCAAAGAGATGTAATAAGCGAAATTATAGCAAATAACGGCTTAATTCCTCATCTTGACCCTTTGGACTATACGAGAGGTACAATGTATTCAATATCTACTTCTCCATCAAGACTATATTCATCTCTTTATGCGCAACTTCATTTCGAAGAAGGAAAAAGATTGAGAAATCCTATGATTACGGCTTACGGTTGGGGTGTATTTATGAAAGCAATTGTTGAAATCTCTGTTAAAAAGGACCGAAGGCTTTTAGATAAAAAATTTCGGCAAGAAAAAGGCTTAACGAACGAGGGAACGCAGTATTTCCACCAAAAATACACAAAGAAAAAGAAAGTACATATGTTTCAGGGCGGTCAATCAGATATTAAGGGAAATTACCCAATACTGATCGGAATTAAGGCCGACTCTTTTCCCGAAGAAAAAATAGCCGAAGTTCTTAAGAGACACGAATCTCGATCGACTATCCCAATCAGAATTGATCAACTAACACATATCGAAGTTCCATTATTAAACGTTGAAGAAGTTAAAAAATTATTAAAACAGGCTGGTATTAACTTATTGCCGGTAATTCCAATAGAATGGGGGGAAGAATTTTCAAAATCTTTACCGGTTTATTGGATATTCGACGGCAAGCCTTTGAAGTAAATAGTTATATCATCTGGATATAAATATGTGTCTACTCGGTCCCCACCATTATCTATCCCCCAAACAATATCAATTGCAATATTGAATTACTTAAATCAAATGAGAACCTCCATTGGCGTAAATAATATTACCGTTAAGATATAAAGATTTGTCGTTTATTAGCATCGAAACCGCATTGGCAATATCTTCTGGAGTTGAAATTCTACTCATAGGATTGTTCTTGGCAAATTTCTTCCACATTGCCTCATTTTTACCATCCATTGAATCCCAAATGGCCGTCCTAGTTGTCCCCGGAGCAACCGCGTTGGTTCTTATACCGAATTTACCTAACTGTTGAGCCATCATCTTCATAAACGCAATGGTACCCGCGCAACCTATGGAATATGCGGGATAATTATAGTCGGGCCTCTCCCCTAGCGAAGAAACGATGATCAACAAATTGGCATTCTCCTGATTTTTCATGATCGGAAAAGCATATTTAGTGCACAAAAAATTTCCGTTAATCTTGGTGTCAACGACCCTATTCCATTCTCCAAGACTAACTTCCTCGATTGTCTTTGGTACCTCTATCCCGGCATTATTGACCAGGATATTGAGATGACCGGTTTTTTTCCTGATAAATTCAATCGTTCTTTTCACGCTTTTTTCCGAACAAACGTTTGTCTTAATGAGAAAACATCGACCGCCTTTTTTTTTGATTTCGGCAATGGTCCTTTCGCCTTTCTCCTTGTTTCTAAAATAAGTTATAAAGACGGTATACCCTTCCATGGCAAGTTTTATAGCTATAGCACGACCTATCCCCTGAGATGATCCCGTGATTAAAGCTGTTTTTATCATACGATTGCAACGAATTTTACTATAAGGTATAATGACAACACAATCTGTTGTTCATTCTTTTGAACAATATGGACAAAATAATTTTATACAAACTAGGCTTAACTAAACAGGAGGTCGATATTTATCTATCTCTTTTGTCAGGGGAAATTAAAACGATTAAAGAAATATCAAAGAGAACAAGAATCAACAGGACAACCGCTTACCGTTATATAGAATCCTTAGAAGCTAAAGGCTTGATAAAATGGGTCGTTGGAACTCGGGGTAAACTCGTACAGATTGCACCGCTCGAAAGCCTTAATCTTCTTTTTAATTCTAAAAAAAGAAATCTTGACGAAGTTGCTTCGAATCTTCCTCAATTGGTGAAAAATCTAAAGGCAATACAACCCATCAAACGATACGAAAGTCAAGTCCGATACTATAAAGGTTCTGATGGCCTGCAACAGATGATCTGGAACAATCTTTCAATCAATCCCAAAGAAACCAGCAGAAGTTACACTGTCTTTAGAAGAAGAGATTTTATCGACCCGAAATTTGAGGATGAATTTGAGACCGAGTGGACTAGACGAGGCCTTAAAGACCGGGTAATTACCAATGAAGACCGATATGAATACATTAACAAAAGTTTGGTGCAATCATACCGAAACAACACCCTGGATATACACATCATACCAAAAAAAAGATATTATATTACTAACGACATTATGATCTACAATAATGTCTTTGCCATCATGTCACTTGAAAAAAATAATCTTCTAGGAGTGGAGATAGAAAATGAAGAAATTGCCAAAACTCAAAAATCGATCTTTGATCTTGTCTGGAGCCTTGGAGAATCTATTAAATAAGATGACGATTAATAAAACTGCCATTCAAGAATGCCAATCCTTACTTTAATCTAAATATTTGAGAAAAAAGTCGAGCGTTTTCTTGTAGGCGATCTTCGATTCCCAGTCTTCATGAAAGCCGTGGGTAGCGTTTTTGATGATTGTCACCTCTCCTATGTCTCTCCCGTACTCGACCGAGTCCTCGTAAAAGACTTTATCATCGGCACTCCCATGAATAATAAGTAAAGGAATTTTTATTTTCTTTAGCGATTTATAAGGAAACAAGTCCTCCATTTCATCGAACAGTTGTTTGCCGATAATCAGCTTTGCGCTGCCTAAAGTTGACCAACCTTTGTTATTAAAATCCCTTTTTATTTGTGCAGTTTGTTTTTTTAACCACGGAGTGACAGGTTTCAAAAAAGTCCTTTGATAGTTTAACGCCGGATTCCATAAACACAAACAGGTTAATTTATTAGGAATGTTACCCGCATATAATGCCGATATACCACCGCCGAAAGAAGCTCCCAACAATCCGATTCTCTTATATCCTCTTTGCTCAATATAATCGATCGCGGCGGTCAAATCTTCGACCTCCTTGCTGATCGTCATATCAACAACCGACCTTCCTTGACTTTCTCCGTGACCTCTGAAATCAAACCGGAGAATACTAAAACCGTTATCGGCAAGCAATCGCGCCAGTTTGGTAAATATTCCATCCTCTTCTTTATCGACGGTAATACCGTGGGCAAGAACGACAACTTTATCCGACTTGTGATCCGGATGAGACCAAAGCCCAACCAGCTTCGTCTTGTCTTTAGAATGAAAAGTTGCTTTATCCATGTAGTTAATTATATACAACTACCATATTTATGACTGTTATTTGCTCAAAAAAAATCCCGCCTCACGGCGGGATTTTTATTTTTAAAACTTGATTTACTTCGTCGGCGTTGGCGACGTCCTCAAAGCTTTCAAACCGGAAACGATCGTTCTCGCGTCACTAAAAGCTGTTCTTAGATCGGAATTGGCGGTTTTGATCGCTTCCCTGGCTGATTGGATCGCTTGTTTATTGCTGTCCAGCACTGTTTTGTCACCGCTGTCCGGAGTCAGACCGGAAACCAGATTAGCGGCGTTTTGAGCTTGAGTGTTGGCATCATTGACTTTGTTTTGCATGTCGGTCAGCGTCGCCGTTAATCCAGAGGCCTGGCTTCCTGCAGCGTTTATCCTTGCCTGCAATTTGGCAATCAAAGCATTCATGTTGGCAGTGACATCCAGGATCCTGTCGCCGGCGATGATGATCCTAGCTTGAGGCAAAGCCAAAAGATAAACTCTTAGTTTGTTGTAGATAGCAATGACGTCACCCCGCATCGTTGGCAGATCGGTATCCCCGTCTATCTTGGTTTTGAGGGAATTAAGCTGGGTCAACAAATTCTGAAGCGTCGTCATCACTTGATTTTTTTGGGCGTCTGTCAACCTAGTTAAAGCCTGAATCCGGGCGATCGCATCGTTTAAGGCATCGATTCTTTGCGTAACAGCATCATTGCCCCTATCCATCAAATTGGTGAGCCTTTGTTGCTGGTTGACCCCCCGGCCCAATCCATTACCCCGTGGAGGAAGCGTCTGGGCGAAAATCGGTGCCGTTAACAGCGTAAAAACAATCAGTGAGCTGGTCGTGGTGATGATAATTCTTAAATTTTTCATATTGTTTATCAAATAAATAATAATTACTGGACGTTGACGTTGGTGTCGGCCGATTGGTTATTCAAACTGGTATTGACGTCGGTCTGGGCACTGACCGCCGTATTCATTTTCCCCTGGATAATCTGCAAGTCAGTATCCAAATCGCTGTTGTTGTTTCCTTTGGTTAGAGATGACGTTTTACTGCCACCGCCTGCTTGAGGAGGAACCGCTGTCGGGCTAGCCGAAGGACTATTGATTGATCCTGAAACAGCCGCCGTACTGTTGACGGATGCCGAAGGATTCTTGAAATGTTTATAAACGAATAATCCCCCGATGGCAATGACCGCTGCTATCAACAAACCGACAATCAAAACGCTGCCTTTTTGATTTTTTGACATAAAAATTATTAATTTTTAATTTCAATTATAGATATGAAAAAAGGCGGCAAAAAGTTGCAGAAAATGATTATTTCTATCTTAAGTTATAAACTGTTCAGCTCGTTTTAAGAAAAAAGAGAGAGAATATTTACGAATTACCGAAATGGAGGTGAAACCAATGATGCACAGATTTTATTACCCATATTATTTCCAGTCAAATCCGGGTTGGACGATTTTTTCGCTGATCATCAACGTCTTGTTTTGGGTTCTCGTCATCTGGCTGATCGTCGCCCTGGTCAAACATTTAAGCCATAACAATGAGCGCCAAGAAGAAGAGGTTAAAACCGGTGACTCCAACCAGTATTTGGAGATCATCAAAAGGCGCTATGCCGAAGGAGAAATCAATAAAAAAGAGTACCAGGAGTTGAAAAAGGATCTTTCTTGATTTTAATAAGATCTGACGGTTTGCTGCAATTTAGCCAAGTAACTTTGGTCGCTGATTCTTTTTAGGGTAAATTTGTCGTCATAATAATCTATCTGTGTGATTGAAGCGTTGGCGATCATCAATTTGCGGAAATTTTCCAAGGGTAGGCCAATGACATAGGCGACTGAAGATAACGTCACTTCGTGGTGGGTAAAAACCGCGACCTTATCGCCGATTTTATTTTCTTTAACAATTTTGTTTAACAATCCGGCAGCGCGTTTTTTCATATCCAAAAGACTTTCTCCGTTTTCCGGGCGGAAATCATAAGGCAGGTTGATCATTTCAAAATAAGTTAGGTTAGTTAGATCGCCGAAGTTCCTCTCCTTTAGCTCATCCAAAAAAATCGGTTTTAATTTCAAACCTGAGTGCTTAAAAGTATCCCTGGCCCGCAAAAGCGGGCTGCAATAAACCTTGGTGATTCCTAGTGTTTTCAAAGGTTTACCCAATAACTTCGCCTGGGCGACTCCTTTATCCGACAAACTGCCTTCCGTTTGGCCCTGCAGTTGGAAATTCTGATTACCTTTAGTCTCTGCGTTTCTGACGAAATATATTTCCAAGGCTGGCTTTAACTTAATCATGGATTAATTGTAAGTCATTTTTAACTTGATTTTTCAATTTATCGAATAAAACCCAGGATGTGATATAAATCTCTTTATTTTTATCGACTCCTGGAAAAAAATACTTTATCAAAAGATGGACTATCACCTCGTCTATGTCATGTCTGACTTCAATATTATTCCTGTCAGCTCCCGACATCAGTTGGATTAAGTCTTTGGTACCGACGACAAAAAAATCAAATAACTCGTTTATTTCTTTACTGTAAAAAATCAAGCTTGGTACTTCCACCATGCAGCCTAATTTAATCTCTGCCGGAAGCCTTTTTCTGATTTCTGTGGTGATTTTTTTGGCTTCTTTGACCGACCTGACGTATGGCACCAGGATTTCGATGTTTTTATAATTCTTCCACAGCTTATTAATCACCTCTAATTCCAGTAGAAATAGCCTGTAATGGTCATTCAATAACCGATGAGCTCCCCTGTTGCCGACGGCCGGATTCAACTCCCGTTTTTCTATTTTGCTGAAAGACTTGAATTGGTATAAATTTTCCGAGGAAAAATCAGAAAAACGGAAAATGGCTTTCTTGAAGTTTTTGGCGGCAAATTCTTTGGTTTCTAAAAGATGGTTGAAGACTTTTTTGTAGCCTTTTTGAGTTTTTATTATTTGTAAAGGATGATCTGTCAATAAATGAAGAAGAACAAATTCCCCCCTGGTAGCAACGGAGTGGAATTTATTCGTCCAATAATATTTTAATCCCGAAATCGACGACGACAAAGCAAAATTTTGCCTGCTAAATCTCTTATCTTGCTCACCTAAAAGCTTTATCTCCTGTCCTATTAAATCTTTGACTTCGGCACCGACATCCTGGATATATGGGATGTGCAAATCCTTTAACAGCAGATTTTCATGAGAAATCTCATTCAGGCTACCTACAATAATGATGGCTTTAAATTTCTTTATTCTTTTTAGATTGGCATAAGTAACCTTGTTGACAACGATGATTTTATTTTGGGGGTATTTTTCGTTCAAATCATCAGTCAGCATGCCGGTGACCGAAGGCACCGTTAGATCATCATTTTTTAAGACCCTATCTGGTTTCATCTGGAAAAACTTATCGTCGAAAACGGATAATGGGTATTATGATTTAATCCAATAGATCTGCCTTCCAACTTAAATTCCGAAACAGTAAATTTTCCAAAACTATGATTTTTCAGCTTCGCCAGATGAGGCATCAGGTCAAAAGGAGGATGAGTATAGTAAATTATGGCCGCATGGGGTACCATATGAGAGCCTTCCTGGTCGGGTCTTCGGCTCGGCAAAGCTCCAAGCAAGGCTTGATGGAGCTCCATAAATTCAGGCGGGACAAAAACACCGGCAAACGCCACATTAGGAAACGTACTGATGCCTCTGACCTCAACTTCGAATGGTTTATGTTGATTTATAATTTGGGTAGCGGTTGCAGTCCATTGGTGTAAAACGTCATTATCGGCCGGAGGCGCCATATCGGCGATTGCCCGTATCGTTAAATGGTGCTCTTCTTCTGGACGATGGCCGGGGGCTTTGCGATTCAAGTCGGCAATCACCGACTCCATCTCCCCTAATACAGGCTGGGCAATTGGAATATTGAGATTGACTAAAATATTATCGGGTTTTTCCCTGGCTGGTCCAGAAGTAACCGCTCGATCCGGTTTAAAATTCTTTAAAAGATTGTCGAAAATCTGTCGTTGCCTTCTGTATTCACTCATATCTATATCAAACTTAAGGACTTATATTATAATATACTGGCTATGCAAATCATAGAAGCGGCCTTAGCCAGCGGCCTTCCTGAAAGTTTCCGTCCCGGCGGCGACCCACTTTACCTTCCCCATCGTTATCTGGAAGAAAACGCCAGAATGATCAGATTTAACCGCCTGGCCGACAGAACCGGTGTAAACGACATGGCAAAACAACGACTCAAAGACCTGGTGTTTAATAATTGCGCCGGAAGAAACTTTTCCTTGCCAGACAATGCCGGGGATTTTTTAGGCGCGGTCGACAGCGAAAAAAATCCTGATTTGACAAACTGCATCGTTTTGGTGAAAGTAAAAGACCCGTCTTCCAACGAGGATGCCCAAAAGTTCATTCTTGCCATCCCAGGTGGATTCAACGAATTTGGCGAAACCATCGAACGAACAATCGCCAGGGAAGGATTTGAAGAAACCAACGCCAAAAACGCCAGCAACTTTGTCTTGCTGGGAGAACAATCCAATCTAATCAGGGATAATCATTATCATGTTATTTCCGAAAGCGCCGCCTGCGTCCTCAACTACGACGAACTGAAAGCCAAAGACGACGCCCGAGAAATAATCGTCGTCCCTTTGATCAATAAAGACGGTAGTTTTAATCATTCTTATTTTAAAGCCGGCTCTTACGTCGACGCCACCGGGAAAGAATTCACCCATGACGGCTTAAGGGCCGACCATGGCGAAGTCATCAACCAAGCTTATCTCTGGTGGAAAGTCAATGGCGAACCTAAAGGTTGGACTTTTGACGAAACGTTGAAACAGCTATCGATCGGGGAAAGACAGGAAGCCTTCAAGAACTTTCACGCTAATCCTCCGGAAGAGGTTTATGAAAGAAGGCTTTTTAAAGCCGGCGAAATCCTTCTCACGCCAAACGTTAAGTTTGCCCTGGAGAAATCAACGGAAATACTAAAAGCCGCAGGAGCGCCCGACGCCGAAGAAACTGCCGCCAAGTTTATCATCGAGTTACTAGATGAAGAAAACGATCTGTTGCCGCGTTTCCCGCAACGGGCGACCACGGTCCATTGCCTCGTCGTTGAAGGCGACGATCTGGTGGTTTTTCAAAGGAAAGACGGTTCTCTCGGACTGCCAGGCAAGTACTACTCTCCGGAAAAGCCCAACAGTTCATATCAGCAAAAATATACCTTTGCCAGGAATTTACGAGACTTTGCCGTTGAAGTTGCCGAAAAGGAATTCGGCATCGACTTCCGCCCAAAAACTTTCATCGGGGCGGCAGCTCTTGGAGATCAGCTGGACGAACCGTATCCTACCTTGAGCTACGTCTATGCTGGAGTCAGCACTGCTTCCCATCGGGCAAAAGTCTTGGATATACCCCAAGCTAGTAAAATCGTCAAAATCCCGATTTGGGAAGATAAGCGAAAAGGGATACTATCAAAAGAAATTATTGAAGGTATTGACGGACAAGGCTGGGCTTTCAACCATGGCATTAGAGTCATTCAGAATTACTTAAAGCCATTTCTCGTTGCCAAGGATCCTGACGGCAGACAGTCGGCCGAAGACATTCTGAGATCAGTAATCATTTAAAATGATTATTACTTTCATTTAAGCTTCCCTTCAGAAAAAGCTCTTATAAATAAATCTAGAAAGGAAGTGAGAAAAAAATGAAGTGCCCATAAAAAAACAATGATAGAGACAATTCGCTCCTAAAACGAGAGGTGAAATCCCTCTCGTTTTTTAAATATATGTTTGCCATCTTTACACCGAAGCGGTGAAAATTATGGCGTTGTAATAATATAAAACTACTCTAAAATTAATCTTTTTATTAATCTTAATTTTTTTTGATAATTAATTCTATTATCAATAAATCTTTTATAAGAATCTGGATTTGTTATTGATACTTCTGTTAAATTTGTTAACAAACTCCCATCTTTTATGTAATCTTTATAAGAAGAAAATTCCCAATCTTCTGGCCTATTTACTAAATTATTAGTCGTAGGATTTATATGAATGTATCTTGTTACATGTAGAAGTTGCTCGTCGTTTTTTATTCGTACCGATTTAAAAGCTGATTGCCATAAAGGACCTTTCCTTTTAAATTTAATATTAAAAAATCTTGTGTAACTGTTTTCTAAATCATTTATATATTTTGAAAAAGTACCTTCTTTTAAAATTCTAACTAACAGATGGTAGTGGTCAGGCATGACACAATAACAAATCAATCTAAACAATTGATTCTCCTTTTGTAAAAATACACTTTTGTAAACATATTTTCCTTTTTTAATTGCCCAAGAAAAACGTTCTTTAACC
>JAMCTE010000036.1 GCA_023381015.1 Patescibacteria group bacterium
CCTTCGTCGACCTTTATGCCCGGAAGAACTCCGGCTTTTTTCAAAACGTCGACGATCATCTTCCCGTTTGGCAACGGATTTCTTAAAGTCTCATCAAATAAAATAATTCCGCTGATCGCTTTTTCAAATCCTTTCGCAGTCACCATAATCTGTCGCCACATCGACCGGTTTTCCAAAGTCGATTCCACGCCGATCGAATCTAACCTCTTCGTCATCGTTTTCAAACTTTCATCGGCGGCCAAAATTCCCTTCCTGGGAGCAACCATTTTCTTGGCGACTTGACTCAAAGCATTTTTGTCCATATTAAAAATGTAAATTTTAACTATAAAAGTTTATTATCTTGACAAAAGATTGTCAAATCTGTAAATTATAGACAACTTATGGACAGAAACCTTGCTTTAGAATTCGTCCGGGTTACCGAAGCCGCTGCCATTGCTTCTGCCCACTGGGTAGGCCGCGGAGAAAAAAACAAAGCCGACGGTGCCGCAGTTGAGGCGATGAGAAAAAGATTCAATCTGGTTGATTTCAAAGGTACGGTCGTCATCGGGGAGGGTGAAAAAGACGAAGCACCGATGCTTTTTACCGGAGAAAAAGTCGGTACGGGTAAAGGGCCGGAAATGGATCTGGCCATCGATCCATTGGAGTGTACCGACAGCGTCGCCAATGGCAGATATAATGCCATGGCGGTCATCGCCGCCGGACGAAAAGGCTCGCTCCTCCACGCACCCGACACCTATATGGAAAAAATTGCCGTCGGTAAGTTGGCGCGAAAAGTCATTGATCTTGACGCTCCCGTCAAGGACAACCTGAAAAAAATCGCCAAAGCCATAGACAAAAAAATTTCCGACGTCGTCGTCATGGTCCTCGACCGCGACCGCCACGAAGAATTGATCAAACAAATAAGACAGGCCGGGGCAAGAGTAAGATTGATAACCGACGGGGACGTTTCCTCGGCAATCGCCACTTGTTTTCCCGATTCCGGAGTTGACGTCGCCATGGGAATTGGTGGTTCGACCGAAGGAGTTTTGGCAGCCGTTGCTATCAAAGTCTTGGGCGGAGAAATCCTTTGCCGTTTCAAGCCAAAAAAAGACAGTGACATCGTAAAAATAAAAGATGCCGGCGTCAAAGATCTGAAAAAAATTTTCACTTCCGAGGACCTCGCCAAAGGCGAAGAACTGAGTTTTACCGCTACCGGAGTCATTGAAGGTCCTTTACTCCAAGGAGTCGTCTTCGAAGAAAACAAAATCATCACTCACTCTGTCGTCACCAGAGGAATTTCTGGTACGATTAGATATATAACAACTCACCATCACTTTTATAAATAATTTATGGTGAGCAAAGTCTAACCATGAAAAAAATCAAAGTCGGTCTTAATGGTTTTGGACGGATTGGTAGAGCTTTTACCCGCATCGCACTGACAAGAGGAGCGTTTGATGTCGTTGCCATTAATACCAGAAAAACCGCCAATAAAATGATGGCATACCTTCTTCAACATGATTCCGTCTACAGAACTTTCGGCAAAAAAATCGAGGCGAAGACTGACGGCATCGTCGTCGACGGAAAGATCATTCCTTGCCTTTTGAACGACAAGCCGGAAAACATACCCTGGGACAAGTACGGCGTCGACGTCGTCGTTGACGCCACCGGAGCTTTTCCAAGGAAACCGGACTTGGAAAAACACCTGAAAGGCACCGTCAAAAAAGTAGTCTTGTCTGCTCCGGCCAAAGATGAAGAAACGCCACTGGTAGTTCTTGGAGTGAACGACGATACCTTCGATTTTAAAAAAGAAACCATCATCTCGATGGCGTCTTGTACCACTAACTGTTCGGCGCCGATGTTCAAGATCATCAACGACAATTTCAAGGTCGTTTCTGGTTTTCTAACGACGACCCATGCCATTACCATTAGCCAAAGTTTGCTGGACGACGCCGGAAAAAAAGAAGACAGATCGAGAGCGGCTTTCGTCAACATTGTCCCGTCGACGACCGGCGCCGCCAAAGCGGTCGCCAAAGTCATTCCTTCGCTCACCGGAAAAGTCGACGGCATGTCGCTTCGCGTCCCGGTAGCTACCGGATCGATTACCGATATCGGTGCCGTTGTCGAAAAACCGACTACGGTTGAAGAAATCAACGCCCTTTTCGAGCAAGCGTCAAAAACGTCGATGAAAAAAGTTTTAGGTTACGAAAAAGAAGTATTGGTGTCATCTGATTTCATCCAATCCTCCTATTCGTGTATATTCGACGCCAACTACACCAAAGTCATCAACGGGAACTTTGTCAAAATCTTCGGCTGGTACGACAATGAATGGGGTTACAGCACCAGGCTTGTTGATTTGGTTGAAAAGTTATCCGAGTTTGTTTAAAAACTCGTTAATATGTTAACGAGCTGACTAGGTAAACATGAAAAAAGTCACCTATATTGACGAGGCGGATATAGAAAATAAGCGAGTTCTTGTCCGGGTCGATTTTGATGTTTCCCTCAATCCGGATTACACGATCGCCAATGACGTCAGAATCAAACAAAACCTACCGACCTTAGAATATCTTTTAAAAAACGGCAACCGCCTGATCTGTGTCGCCAAACTCAACCGACCGAAAACAAGAAACCCCGAACATTCTCTAAAACCGGTCGTAAAAAGACTGCAGGAATATTTACCAAATTATAAAATTAGATTGGTCGACGATTTCCTGACTTGCGACAAAAAAATCTTCAGCGAACAAAAACCCGACGAGATTATCGTCCTGGAAAACATCCGCTTCTATCCCCAGGAAAAAGATTACTCGACCATATTTGCCAAAAAACTGGCCTCTCTTGCCGATGTTTTCGTCAACGACGGCTTCGCCGTTTCCCACCGGACCGACACTTCGGTAATCGGCCCGCCGAAATTCATTCCCGGCTACGGGGGCCTTCTCCTCAAAAAGGAACTTGAGATGATTGATAAGGCGACCAAAAATCCGCAAAAACCGATTGTCGCCATAATCGGAGGCGCCAAGGTATCGACCAAAATCGGGCTCGTCAACCGTCTGGTCAAGATCGTCGACTACCTAATCATCGGAGGAGGTTTAGCCAATACTTTCGTCTGCGCCCAAGGCCACAACGTCGGAAACAGCTTCTGCGAATACGAGTCGGTCCAGATGGCGCGGAAGTTGCTGGCTCTCGCGAAAAATAACCGGGCCTTTATCGTTTTGCCCGTCGACGCCCTCGTCGCCGCTAACAAAAACGACAAAGAAACGGAAGTGGCAAAAATAGAAAATATTCCCGCCAACAAATCGATCTTTGATATCGGTCCGGAAACCAAAGCGCAAATCGGCAACATCATCGCCAAGGCAAAAACAATTATCTGGAACGGGCCGGTTGGCTATTTTGAAAACCCGGTTTTTAAACAAGGAACCGACTTCATCTACTACTCGATCGCCCAAAACGATCAAGCCGTCTCGATAGTCGGCGGCGGAGACACTCTGGCGGCAATCTCCAAGAAAGAATATCTCGACAAAATCACCCATATTTCGACTGGCGGTGGCGCCATGCTCGAGTACATCGAAAAAGGCACCCTTCCGGGAATCGAGGCTTTAAAAAGGTAGTCGTCATCTGACGATTTCTATCACTTTATCGGCCATGCCGGGAGAGTCGATTGTCATCGGTTGCTTAGTCTTGGTGATACTGGGAAGATAAGTCTTACCCAAAATTTTGTCGCCGGCCAACCAATAAACGTCCAGATCCAAATAGGTATTCTCGTTCCAAAAAGCCCGCCAATCCTTGTTTGGAAAAAGAAAAATCATTCCGTCGGCTCCTTTCAATTCTTTTTTGCTTTTATAAAACATCAGCCCTTTTTCCCATTCCGGCATGGTTGTGGCAGTCAACAGCCGATACGTCTTGTTGCCGATCCGGTAGGCGAAAAATGTCGACCTGCTCCTTAAGTACAACAGTAAACCGACAACTACGGACAAAACCAAAGCTCCGATCAGAATTTTTTTCATTGGTTGTTTTTTAATTTTAACTCATTAAGATATATAAACGTTATCATAAAAAACAGTATTAGCGCAGCAAAAAACTGACTGCTGTCGGCGGCGGCTTTGACAAACCCGCTGCTGACAATCCTGTTTCCGTCAACGCTCATCAGACAAAGGGGTAAAAGAAAATAATAATTCCCAGAGGCGATTTTAATAACCAGATAAGGCAATAATGTCGCAAAATAATACTGCCAAGGATAAGGATGAATCAACAACATCGCACTAAGGGCAAGCATTGATAAGTCCAACGAATCGATTCTAATTTTTTTGCCAGCGATGAAAACTACCCATGTGAAAATCAACAAAATAAAAAAAATAAAGACATAGTAGTAATTTGGAGAAAATTCCGTCAGTCCAGAAAACCTGGCCAAGGTTGACGGAAAAGATTGATTATAAATTGAAGGATTGATGATCCTTTTGCTGAGTGGATCTATCCTAATCAACCAATCCAAATAATGCGGCCAGATTCTAACCGGAAGGATGATAGTGCTTAGCAACAGGCCGATAAAGAAACTGGCAAATCCAAGAATTATCTCTTTCTGCCTGAAACCTGCCAGAATTGACAACGGAAATATCTTTAAAAGAGATGACACGGCCAACAAAAAACCTTTTAAAAATTTATTTTTGAAAACAAAAAATCCGTAAATACCCAAAGTTACCACGCCAAGAGGATTGCCCATGCCAAGCGAGTAGACGATCGGAAAAGAATAAGCCATTGCCGCCATCAAAAACCAAAACAGGGCGCTGGTTTTTTTGCGGTTTATCTTCCAAAGCAGATAAAACGATACCAAATAACCAAACAGACTCAGCAAAGTAATGGTAACCTCGGCCAACCAGAACGGCCAATGGACAAAAATCAAAAACGGCACATATATAAACGGCGGACCGTATGAAGACTTGACGATCAGATCAAAATTCGGTTTCGGCAAAAAAAGATTGTTGACCGCACGATAAAACAGATAAAAATCCGGCAACACGCCGGTTTTGATCGAAGATAATATTTTTATCACCCTGACCAACCAAACGACGACGAAAGTCAAAAAAGCTGCTGGCTTGAAAAGTTTCATTATGTCGGAGCGGGCAGACTTGAACTGCCGACCTTGCGCTCCCAAAGCGCACGTTCTGGCCATCTGAACTACGCTCCGTGCAAATGGGAAAACCTACAGGTTCTTCCCCAACGATTCCCCTTAGTTGAGCCGCGACTACAAAAACTTTATAGAGGTCGCGATATTTTGTCTTCGTTTATTATATCATCTCAACTGTTATTATCGAACGAAGTGAGATAAAAATACTAAAATAATACCTTAAGTAATTTCGGCAGAAATATATGCCGAAATGTCTTATAATTACTTTTTCTTACTATTACTAAATCAGTATGAATAAAAACAGAAACCTTTTTATCATTGTTCTTATCGCTCTCGTCAACATGCTCGGATACGGCATCGTCATCCCTATCCTTTATGCCTATTCGAAGAAATTCGGCATGAGCGATTTCCAAAACGGTCTGCTGTTTTCTATTTATTCCGTCTGCCAATTCATTTCGACACCGGTAATCGGCCGTCTTTCCGACCGCTACGGAAGAAGGCCGATGCTTTTAATCTCGATTATCGGCACGGCCGTTTCGTTTTTTACCATGGCGTTTGCGCCAAGCGCCGCCTTTCTTTTTATTGCCAGGGCGGTTGACGGCTTGACTGCCGGCAACATTCCGGTCGCCTTCGCCGTTATCTCCGACTCGACCAAACCGGATGAACGGGCCAAATCTTTTGGCTACATTTGGGCAGCATTGAACTTCGGTTTCGTTTTCGGACCCGCGATCGCGGCTTTTACCGTCGGCCTTGGATTATCTCTTCCATTTATGATCGCAGGAATCATCACCGTCGTCGCCGTTATTTTGACGGCCCTCTATTTACCGGAAACCAACAAACACATGAGTGAAGTCGAGCACAAAAAACTTTTTGACCTGACAAGACTCTGGCATACTCTATTTGATCCCGATTTGGGAGAAGTCTTTGTCATCACTTTCGTATTTTTTCTCGCTTTCTCATGCGCTTTGATCTATGGCTTCCAGCCGTTTACCATGAAAATACTCAAGGTAAGCCAAACGGAAAACGCCATACTGTTTACCATATTCGGGGCGATCGGCCTTTTCTCCCAAACCTTCTTGGTCGGCCGGGTCTCCGAAACTTTTGGCCTAAAAAAAGCTTTTTCCATATCGATCCTGCTGACAGCCATTGCCATGATTGTCATGTTTTTCTCAAAGACAGTTACTCTGTTTGTTTTTGGAATGATCATTCTTGGACTATTCAATAACATCGTGCAGACCTTAATCCCGACGATCCTCTCCCAGGAAACAGACGACCGGTCTCAAGGATCGATCATGGGCGTCAATGCTTCTTACCAAAGCATCGGCATGATCGTCGGCCCGATTTTGGGAGGAGCGGTAGCGACGATTGCCATTCCCCTTCCTTTCATCGTCGGTGCGGCTTTGACGATAGTATGTTTTTTTATTTCTTTCAAGGTCCTTCGCCCCGGCCTGAAAAAAGAGTCGGCTTTTTGATAAAATTAAGTGATGAAAAACAGGCTTTGGTATATTTTTTTCGGCTCGGTTTTTTTAGGGGTCTTTTTCGCATTCACCTATGTTGCCCGTGGTTCTGCCTTCAAACAATTTGATTTCGACACCACCGTCAAACTGCAAAACCATATTCCGATCAGTTTTGATACCTTGTTTTCATTTTTCAGTTTGGTCGGCAGTTTTGAAGTCATTACCGTAGTTTTTTTGGCAATCATTATCATCAACAAAAAGCTCGTTTCCTTTCTCGCCTTTATTCCTTTTTTAGGAGCTCACCTCATCGAGACCATCGGCAAAGCGATCTTCCATCATCCGGGTCCACCCCACATGTTTTTCCGCTATAATATCGGTTTTTATTTTCCTTCGACCTATGTCCAACCAGGATATTCCTATCCATCAGGTCATAGCCTAAGAACGATCTTCATTTCTTTGATATTTTTTTACTTCCTCAAAAAGTCAAAACTCAATTTGGCAAGCAAAATTACCGTCGGCATTTTTATATTTGCCGTCGATACCCTGATTCTTGTTTCCCGCGTCAGTTTGGGAGAACACTGGACGACCGACGTCATCGGCGGCGCCATCTTGGGAGCTTCAACGGCGTTTTTTTCCTATTTGTTTTTGTAAGTCGTTTCGTGAGGATTCAATACTAGCGGGTAGACGTCGATGGCCACTTCCTCGTATGGGTGGACCTTTTTGATCGCGGCGATGATTTTTTCCAAATCCCTCCTGTAGCAAACCGTCTCGATTCTCTCCTCGATGACTTCCTCGAGCTTACCGACCTTACCGATAGTCGGGTGGGCCGTCGGCAACGGAATAAACCGACCAGTGCCCTTTACCGAAAAACTATTGTATACATAATCGCCGATGACGCCGGCTCCGGCATCGGCCATCGCTTTGCGGACGACGTTGCCATGGGTTTCCGGGACAAACACGACTAGTTTCACGGTCTCGTTTTTCATGTTAGTGTTTCAAAATAGTAATTGTCGCTTCCCTCTCACCGGCGATTATCTCCGCTTCGCCGCCGATAGGAAAGGTAATCTTAGGATCGGTATGGCCGAAATCGATACCGGAGACGACGGGAATATCATTCAACTCTTTTTTCGTTTTGACGATTTTTGCCAACAACTCTTTAGTCAGCCCACTCGCTTTTTGGAAACGGCCGATGAGAATGCCTTTGACTTTTCCAAAGTCCGGCAAATGGATCAGGGATTGCAGATCCCGGTCGAAAATTACCGGATTGGTACCGGCGTCGTCCTCGATAAACAGCAAAGAATCGTTGATTTCCGGGAAAAACTCCGTCCCCTGGAGAAGGTTAAAAGTATTGATGTTGCCGCCGACGACCGTTCCTTTAGCCCGGCCTTCATTGATGACGATTGTGCCCTGGTTGTCCTCAAGGATTCTATTATCCTGGTCCTCAAACCAAGAGTCATCGCTCCATTTACTGCTGACTTTTATCTCAAAAGGATCATCGGAAAACAAACACTTCTTAAAGTACTCCAGAGTATAATCAAAATACAGTTTCTGGCCGAAGGTCGAATAGTGCGGTCCGTAATAATTAACCAAGCCGGTTTTGGCAAGAATAGCATCGTTCAAAACGGTAATGTCTGAATATCCGCAAAATATTTTAGGATTGTTTTTGATCAAGTCCCAATCCAAGTACTTCAGCAGTTGATTGGAATTGAATCCGCCGATTACGGTGATGACCGCTCTCACATTCTTATTGGAAAAAGCGTCGTGCAAGTCCTTGATCCTCGATTCGATGCTCGACGAAGAAAAATCATCGACCTCTTCAACGTGTTTTCCGAAAGACAACCGTAAACCCAAATCTACAAACCGACCGTCGGCAATCCGGCGGTTCTGCAGACTCATGATGGACAGCGACCGGGACGGAGCAACAATTCTTACTTCCATGCCTGGCTCAAGCTTCTCCGGATATATCATCTTCATTAATTAATTATACGTTATAATACCAGTATGAGTAAAAAGCCTGTCTTGACAAAAAAAGACGTCCTTGAATTTTTGAAAGACAAAAAATTGATGGTGTTGGCTACTCACGGAGATTACCCTTGGATTGCCAGCGTTTTTTATTCTTTTGATAAAGACTTGAGTATCTATTTCATCAGCGCTCCGTCAACGCTCCATGGCAAACAAATGGAAAATAATAAAAAAGTCGCCGCCGCGATCGTTGATTCCCATCAGAAACCATCCGACGCTAAAAAAGGTTTGCAGATCTATGGCACGGTCGAACAGATTTCCGGAATTAACAAGATAAGTTATGCCATTCGGTTATGGAAAGATTTTTTGAATGTACAAAGACCTGACATCAGTTTCGAAAATATGAAAAAAGGTTTGTATAAAGGAAGGATCTATAAATTGACTCCGAAAAAGATCAAGCTCTTCGACCAAGACAAATTCAAAGTCCCGGACGGCGAGGAGCCGATCCTGGAACTATAATATGAATTCTACGTTACAGATGATCTTTGGTTATTCGGGATCAATTTGCGCTTCATTATTGTTCTTTCCCCAGGTCTGGACGTCTTATAAAACCAAACAAACCAAAAGCCTTTCCTGGTTGAGTATCATCATTGGCCTATTGAACGGACTGTCTTGGGTCGGCTACGGACTACTCAAAAACGACCCGATCATCTGGGTGACAAATTCGTTGGTTTTTACCGGGGTATTTCTTTTGATGCTCTTAAAGAAGAAATACGGATGATTATTTGTAGTTGACCCTTACTTCTTCGAGCCAAATCCCTTTCGGTCGAGCAAGCATAAAAACTATAACCGCGGCCAAGTCTTTAGGTTCCATGAATTTTTCAAAGACACCGGGAGCGAACTTTTCTCCTGTTTTGAAAAACAATCCGGTTTTCATCCCTGCTTGATAGATTCCGGAGACTTTGACATTAGTTTCCCGAAGGTCTTCCCTGATCACTTCGGTAAAACCCCTGACTCCCCACTTGCTCGCCGAGTAGACCGATTGACCGGGAGGAATCTTGTAACCTGAAGTCGAGGAGACATTGATGACGGCCGCTTCGTCCTGTTTTTTTAAAACCGGCAAAACCAACCTGGTGATTTGTATCAAGCCGGTTAAGTTAGTAGCAATGACATCGCTGATGATCTGCTCCTCTATTTCCTCAACCGGCATTTTTTTCTGCCAGATGCCGGCAATATTCAGGAGCACGTCAACATTAATGAAATCGACGATTATCCTTTTGACGGTTTGCTTAATTTGATGAATGTCCTTAAGATCGCAAGGATAAACTTCAACTTTGACTCCCTTAATTTGTTTTTTTATTTTAGCCAGTCTATCTCTCCTTCTCGCAATCAATGCCAGATTGACTCCTTCCCGACTCAATCCAAAAGCAACCGCTTCACCTAAGCCGTCGCTTGCTCCGGTGATGATGGCCGTCTTCCCTTTTAAAATCATATTGGCAGATAAATAACAAACTATTTAATTTTACTACAGATACCCGTCGGTTTCGGCAGGTTTGGCCGGCCATGTTTTACCCAATTGCCGTTGACGCAAATCCAGTCATCTTCTGGACCGCCGACGATAAACCTGAAAATAAAAATTGCCGCTCCAAATAGCAACAGAATAATGATGATTTTTCTCACTTTAATTAATTAAAGTTACACTTTTCCGTCTTAAAGATATTTTTTGAATTCATCTGGATAGTGTTTCAAAGTATACACCGCCCCTGTGTGCATTGGATGCGGAAGCTGATTTAAGTTAAACCAACCCAGTTCTGACATTTTTTCGGGAACGCCAATGACGACTTTGCTTCTATCAACTTTGACGATGAAAGTAATGATCAACCAATGGGTCCTGGTTCTCTTTTCTTGCCTTAAAAGAGAATGGGCCGGTAACTGTTTTTCAATAAAGCCTTTGACGCCATACTCCTCCATCACTTCCCTCAATACCGCTTTTTCCAAAGTTTCGCCAATCTCCAGTCTGCCGCCGCCGAAATCCCAATGTCCCCGTTCGTCTCGACATTTGTCTGATCTTTTATGAAGAAGAAATTCTTTACCGTCATGACAGAAGAAAGAAACAGAAACTCCAATGAAATCTATTCCTGGCCTCATAATTATCACTTTATTATATTAATATAATAAAGTGATTACCATAATAAATTATAATTGAAGGATGAAGTATATTTCTGCCGGCGGAGGACGAGAGGTTGTTAAAAAAGATTATAAAAAAAGGATTATCTTTGAGCTAGAAGACTTCAAAGAGCCGGGACACTTACTCCAAATCGTTAATAATTTCGCAAAAACTAAACAATCATATCACCATCATAAAAAACAAACTGAAGTTTGGTATATTTTGGAAGGTGACGCAATCTGGAGGATAAATGGAGTTGAATATAGAGTAAAGCCCGGTGATGCTTTTATCATCAATCCAGGAGACAAACATCAAGCCGACAATCAAAGTAATAAGGACATGAAAGTTTTAGTCTTGAAGATTAATTTTCCAAAAGACGATGAAGATTTTTATCTTGACGAATAATGATTATTGTTTAAAACCTCCTGCTAATTCACGAAGTTTCGCTCCAGGGTCAGGAGCGGTGACGAAATAGGTCGCCATTAAAACGCCGATCGCTCCGGCGGCTTTCGATTTTTTTGTGTCTTCGCCGTCATTGATGCCGGCACCTATTATCAAAGGATGCTTTAGTTTTTTGACTAGTTCTCTAATGGCCATTTCCTGTTGATCAATCATGGAGGTCGTACTGGCAATCAGGTCTTCTTTCTCGTAAGAAACAAGGTCCGCGTCAAGTTGGTCGTACTTTAAAACCATTTCCGGAGTCTGGCCGATAATCATTGTTTTTAAACCGTATTGTTTAGCTTTTTCAACGGTTTTTAAGACGGCATCCCCGGATAATTTGTGTTCGGAATGGTTGATTAAAACGCCGCTGGCTCCGGCCGACTTAACAGAATAAGGAGAAACCCAACCGGTGTTTTTGCCTGGATCGATCGGGTCAACGTGTTGAGCCCAGACTTCAATACCAAGTTCTTTTTTGATTTTATAGATATCGGTTGCCTGGGCAACGGCAATAATCGGCACTCCTGTTTCGCTCGAAACCGTTTTCACAGAAGAAAGAAGTTTCAAGACCGCGTCTCCGGTCGCCTGTTTATAGGTTTTCAAAGCCAGAAAAATCATAGTCTTTATTTTATAATATTTTAAGTGAAAAAAATTCCCAAAAACGTCGTCATCCTCGGAATCGTCAGTTTCTTCAACGACCTGTCTTCGGAAATGGTTTATCCGATCATACCGATTTTCCTCACCTCGGTCCTTAAAGCTTCCGTCCCAATTGTCGGATTGGTCGAAGGCGTCGCCGAGGCAACCTCAAGCATCTCCAAATATGTTTTTGGTGCCTTGGCCGACTATTTCAAAACCCGTAAACCTTTCGTATCCGCCGGATATTTTTTGACGGCTTTTTCCAAGGTCATCATCGGCCTAGCAAAAAGTTGGCATTTGGTTCTTTTGGGTCGCTTTCTCGACCGGACCGGCAAAGGCGTGAGGACCGCTCCTCGCGACAGCATTCTTCTTGAAAGCACCCAGCCTCACAACAAGGGATTTATCTTCGGATTTCACCGGGCTTTAGACAGCATCGGCGCTGTCTTCGGCCCGATACTCGCCCTTGTTTTTCTTTATCTGTTGAAAGAGAATATGCGTTGGATTTTTTTCATTGCTTTTATACCATCAATAATCGGGGTCCTGCTCTTGCTATTATTCGTCAACGAGAAAAAACAGACAACAAAAAACAAAAAAAAGTTTATCAAGATCAACTTCAAAACCCTTCACCCTTCGCTAAAGCTTTTCTTGATCGCCAGTTTTATCTTTTCTTTAGGCAACAGTTCAGATGCGTTTCTGATATTAAGGGCAAAAAATCTCGGCTTCTCCGTTCTTTTGACGACTTTGACCTATGTCGTTTACAACATTTTTTATACGGTCTTCTCGACGCCGGCGGGCAGCCTAGCTGATAAAATCGGCGCCAAAAAAGTCTTTGGGATCGGACTATTGGCATTTGCCCTCGTCTACTTCTTTTTTGGTTTCATAAAAAATCCTGTCTTCCTCTGGATTTTGTTTCCCATATATGGAATATATATCGCCTTTACCGACGGGGTTTCAAAAGCTTATGTGGCCGAGTTCATAAAAAAAGAAGAATCCGGCAGTTATTTCGGTCTCCATCAAACTCTTCTTGGCGTTGGAGCTTTTATCGCCTCAATTGTCGGCGGCATCATCTGGAGCGCTATCCATCCCGATGCCACCTTCTATTACGGAAGCGTCATGGCTATCCTGGCGCTTCTGATTTTTATTTTCAGTCGCAGATTCCTGTCAGGATTGTTGATGGAAAAGAATCAGTAGTCTTTAATTTATTGCAATCGGGGATACCGTTGCCGTCAAAAACCAACTGCCATTGACCGTTGACTCTCATGGCTAACCAAATTCCCCCACCGCCCTGTTCAGAGGCTGTCCCTCTGGCAAAATCCGTTTCCACCTTGGTCACCGATACCGTCAAACTATTGGCGCTCTGACCGTGTTCCAAGACCAGTTGTTGCTTGACGGCTGATTGAATGACGGCCGTCTCGTCGACTGTTGGCGTCGGGGAAGTCGCTTGACAGGGTTCTTCCCAAGTGCGCAGACATTTTTGTTTTAAGTCACACCAGCTGTAACCGGCCGAAATGACACAGCCATGACTATCGCGGTCATTTCCCACGACAGGTTGTGGCGTCGGAGTAAGAGCGATTATGGATTGCTTCGGTTGCAAACTGATACTGTATTTTTGCGAAAAAAAATAACCGCCGGCAAAAGCGATCATGAGTCCAAGGATAATAAATATATATTTCATATTCTTACCAACTGATAATACTCATTTTACCCCTTAGTTGACAAAAACAAAAGAAAAGGTTAGCATTCTTTTATTACAAATTACTTTCTCATTTATGAAAAACTTTCTGACCGTCGTTATCATTTTAGTATTGCTTGGCGTCGGCGGCTACTTTTATCTCAAATCAAAAGGCATGGTGCCTAAAGCGCCGATAGCAATGACAGGCACTAGCTCCGCCGGTAGCGTTTTCACTTCGATCAAGGATGCCCTTTCCAAATCGTTAAGTTTGAAATGCACCTATAAGGACGAAAAAGGCGTCGAGACGACTACCTACCTGAAAAACGGCGCCATCAGGGTAGTGATGACCAATACCGAAACCAACCAACCTAATAACGTCATCATGAAAGACAAAAAAATGTACATGTGGGACGACGCGACAAAAGCCGGTTTTGTCTATGCCGTCACTACTCCCGAGAATGTTTCCCCTGTTCCGACCGAGGCAATCAGCGGCACGGCTCAACCGGAAAAGTCTACCGGAGACCAGCAGCAAGAATCCCTCTTGACGCAAATCAACAAATTCAAGAATGCCTGCAAGCCCGACGTGATTGCCGATTCCATGTTTGCCGTTCCGACCGACGTCAAATTCCAGGACATGAATGCTTTGCAGAACGAAATGATCAAAAACCTGCCTAAAGTTCCCCAAGGGACCAGCGGGCAAAACTATCAAGACTATATCAACCAGATGAAACAGCAAGGTGCCGGACAATAAACAAAGAATCACTTGACAAAGTAAACAATCGTTCACTAAAATATTCTCTATATGCTAGAGAAGGTCTTTGAAAAAGTGAGCGTCTTGAGTCTATATAACCACGAAAAAAACCGGTTCATCCCCTACAAGATGCGTTGGCGCCTCCGTGATTATTTCATCAAACGCCTTGCTTACCACCACAAAATCCGCGAAGGCAGGAATCTTTTCCATATCTTTTATGTCAGCGACGGCAACCTCGATTTCAAAATCCGCTTCGACGCGGAAAGTTTAAATTGGATTCTCGAGGAAATTTCCGATGGATCTGCCAATTAATCAATCGCCGCCGCACCTGATGCACATCGACCTAAACTCCTGCTTTGCTACCGTCATTCAACAAGCCAATCCCCACCTGCGTGGCAAGCCATTGGTGATTGCCGCCTATCCGACGCCGGGCGGCTGCATCCTGGCGCCGTCGATCGAAGCGAAAAGATTCGGGATCAAAACCGGTATGCGCGTCAAAGACGCTCAAATTCTCTGTCCCGAAGTCGTCGTCCGAGAAAACGACGTCGACCTGGTCCGCGACGCCAGCAACCAATTCATAAAAATCTGCCGTGACTATTCGCCGGACGTGACGCCCAAATCGATCGACGAGGTGGTAATCGACTTTTCCTCGACAAAAACCTACTGGAAAAAAACCCTGGAGGAAATCGGCTTAGAAATAAAAAAAAGGTTCCGCGCCGAAATCGGAGACTGGATCTCCTGTAACGTCGGCATCTCGACCAACCGGACTTTGGCAAAACTGGCCTCATCCCTCCATAAACCGGACGGCCTTGACGTCATTGATTTTCATAACATGGGAAGCGTCTATTCGTCAATCACTCTGACCGACTTTCCCGGCATCAACGTCAGATATGAGATGCGGCTCAACGTGGCCGGCATCTTCACGGCCAATGATTTTTTTTCGGCCAGCGAAAATACGTTGAGAAAAATCGTTTTCAAGAGCATCAACGGCCACTACTGGTATCTCAGGCTGCGGGGCTATGAAGTCGACGACTATAAGAATGAAAGAAAAAGTTTCGGCCAAGAATACAGTTTAAAAGAGAAAACTGCCGATCAGGAAAAACTGGCGGCTTTGCTGATGATGTTGACGGAAAAAATGGGAAGAAGGTTGCGCGCCAGCGGACAAACCGCCTCCGGCATCCACCTCGGCCTTCTTTACGATGGCTGGAGCTTTTGGCATCAGGGAAAAAAATTTAAGGAGCATCTCTATGCCACCGGCGAGCTTTTTAAAAAAGCGATGATTCTTTTCAAAAATCAACCCGGTCAAAAAGTTGTCAAAAAAATATCAATCACCTGTTTTGATTTAAACCCTGTGAATAATATTAATCTTGGCTTGTTCGAAACAGATTATGAAAAAAGGATAAAAATTTCAAAAGCCGTTGACAAAATCAATGATCGTTATGGAGAATACGTAATTTCACCTGCCCTAATGATACGAAGTAAAAAGGTCGTCCTTGATCGGATCGCTTTCGGAGGTCTAAAATCCTAAGACTTCGTTGACGAAAATCAAAGTCGTCCTTCCTTTTAGAGGCAAAGCTTCTTTAGCAAAAATCAAAATCTTATTGACCGAACTACTCGGCCAGCCATAGGCTTTTTTGACCCTTTCCGTTTCCAAAGGCAGGCTGTGTTCATAGATTCGCTTGATCCCGGCATCGATATCTTTGACGATTTTTTGCGTACCGACTACCCAGATGACGTGATTGGCTCCGTAAGCGTAAGCCGGCAGTTGGCTTCCGGAAGCCGAGGCAATCAACACCTGTCCCTGCTCGGTCACGGCGTGGACGCTGCCGATGGCGAAATCAGGAACGCTCCTTAACAGTTTCATTTCTTTTCCCTGGGTATTTTTGTCAAGAGAAAAAACTTTTTTCCTGATCGAAACGTATTTGCCCGATTCGTCTATCTCCGCCAGCAAACCGACCGATTGTAGTGTCATTGAAGAAGACACCATCACTTCCGATCCTTGAGGGACTAACTCTAGAACCTTGTTTTTCGCTTCGGCGCCGCTGGCGACAAAGTGGGTATCGATGTTATTATTTTTTAACGCGGCGATCGTCGCCTCGACGCTTCCTTTGTCGGCCAGTTTTGACCATTGATCCTCCAATTGATTTTCCATAAGATTAAATATCTTACTCATTGACAAATAAAAAATCAACTATTACTATATAAGTATAAGTTATTCATATTATGGAGGATAAAAACAAACAATACGGTTACGGAAAAAAGTCTTTTTGGCAGTGGTTAGTTATTTATATAATAATCGGAGGAATTATCTACGGATTGGTTTATTACTTTGTTACCGTAAAGAGGGGTGGCAGTTACAGCTACGCACCAAGCAGTGGTTCATCCATGGGTAGTTCTCAAGCTCAGACGTCAAACCAAACTCAATCGCCTGTTAAAAATCAATCCAGTATTATTTTGACAAGTGCTGGCTTTTCGCCGGCTGTTTTGACTATAAAAGCAGGCGCGACCGTAACATGGACAAACAAAAGCGGCAGTGATGCTGCGGTTAATTCTAATCCTCACCCTATACATACTGATTATCCTCCGCTTAATTTGGGCAGTTTTTCAGACGGCGGCACTCTTAGTTTGAAGTTTGACAAGCCTGGTACTTACGGCTACCATAATCATCTGGATCCAAGTGAAAAAGGAACAATCGTTGTTCAATGAGTCATCTTTTCCATAAAGATTGACTCAAATCGACTTTTCCCTTAGCAAACATTACTCCTTCTTCGACGAGCATTATTCTTTTTTTGGCTATCCCACCAACAGCCGAATAGCCTGTCAGCGACCCGTCGCTCGCCACCACCCGATGGCACGGGGTTCGCGGCGCATCAGGATTAACACGCATCAATCCTCCGACCGCGCGGGCGGCTTTTTTGTTTCCCGATAACTTCGCCAATTGACCATAAGTGACTACTTTGCCTTTCGGCACCTGACGGAGAATTTTATAGACGGTTTCCCGAAATGAATTTTTCATTTGATGGCAACGATAACTTTCCCTCTCGGGTGGCCTTGTTGTTTATAAAGATAGGCTTCCTTTACTTGGTCGACGTCAAAGACTCTGTCGACTTCGGGTCTGACGATTCCTGACTCGGCCAATTGGCGGACCCGGTCCAGATGAGTAGTATCCGTCTTGGTGTTGATGGCGATACCAATGATTCCGTACTGTTTTGCCAAGCCCTGATCCGGTTGACCTTTCATCGAAGCTAGAACTCCGTTTTTCTTTAAGACCAGGAAAGATTTCTCCATCACTGGCCCGCCGATCGTGTCGTAGACGGCGTCGTAACTTTTTAGCTTTTCCTCGAACTTTTCCTTGTTGTAGTCAACAATTTCATCGGCTCCCAAATTTTTGACGAACTCGATGTCTTTTTCCGAAACCGTCGTCGCCACATAAGCGCCGATCGACTTGGCCAACTGGATAGAAAAACTGCCGATGCCTCCGGCGCCGCCATGGATCAGGATTTTTTGGCCCTTTTTTAATTTTATTTCATCCTCCAAGGCTTGCACCGCACTCGAACCGACTAATGGCAATGAGGCGGCCTGGATAAAATCGAGATTTTTCGGCGCCGGCGCCGTGCTGGAAACCGTGACGCTCGCTCTTTGAGCCAAAGCACCGGAGTTGCCGTTGAGGATTATGGCCGTACCAAAAACTCTATCGCCCTCCTTATACTGATTGACTCCTTCTCCCAATCTGGCAACTACTCCGGAAAAATCACCACCCATGGTCAAAGGAAAGTTTTGTTTTATGTAATCTTTGACCAAACCTTTCAAGATAAAAAAATCAAACGGGTTGATGCCAACGGCTTCAATGCCGACTAAAATTTGACCCGGCTTCAACTGCGGTTCGGCCGCAGAACTGTTGACTTCTAAAACTTCAGGATCCCCATAACGATTGATCTGAACAGCTTTCATATTAATTCGAATAAACTTTTAATTTTTTTAACTAACTAATACTAAGAGTATAGCAGTTAAATATACTCCAAATCAAGATAATTATCGTGTATAAATATAATTAGTTAATAATTTCCAAATTTATTATGACGGGTTACGTCGACAATATTGAAAAACTTACCGAAGACAACGGTTTTTTCCGGCAAGTGTTATTTACCGGACAGCATCAACAGTTGGTCGTCATGTCGCTCCTTCCCAACGAAGAGATCGGCATGGAAGTCCACGAAATCACCGACCAATTTCTGAGAATAGAGACGGGCGAAGGAAAACTGATCATGAACGGTGAAGAAAAGATCGTCAAGGCAGGCGACGCCATCATCGTCCCGGCCGGAACCCAGCACAACGTCATCAATACCTCATCGTCGATGCCGCTAAAGCTTTATACGGTCTATTCGCCGCCGCATCATAAGGACAAAACCGTCCACAAAACAAAAGCCGATGCCATGGCTGACAAAGAAGACCATTTATGATCTGGCTCAAATAAGATTGCTATTTACCGGTAAGACTGGCCGTCAACAACGATTACATTTTCAACATTGTCAATACCTTATAAAGCAACAACGCCGGCCAGACAACGGCCTTTAAAATCGCCAGCACGAAACCTTGGAAACCATGGGCGTGTTGCAAATAGTAGACGGCGGCGCCTACGAAACCCAATCCATATACGGCGCTCGACGAACCGCCGCAACCTTTTTTCCATTCTTTGTGACCAAACATATTTTTTGGCTGCTTTATTGCAAGCTTTTTTTAATGTTTAACAACCTGTCCTCTAATTTTTTCAGTGCTTTATCGATCGTCGAATAAGCAATAATATCGATTACGGCCGGGTTGCCCCTCAAAAGGCGGGAAACCTTCCTTTTCTCCAATTTTTCCTTTTCGCACATTATAATGACCGGAATATTGCTTTGATTGGCCATCTCGACTTCGATCCCTCCTCCCCAGGACGGCTTTATGGCAACGGCGATTAAAAGCGATGTCAGATCGCAAAGCTGGTGTCTTTCCGCCTGATCGACCTCTTGAGGAGTATATGACGCATTCTTGATCGGGTCGTAGTGTTCGTGAGGAACGAACGCTCGCTGTCCAAGCACTTTGCCACAGACGTCGGCAATTTGTCCATAAAAAAGTTTCGTCTTCTCCTGTTCTTCCGGCAAAAGTTCGGTCAGAGGGCCGCAGAGATAAGGTGTTTTTTTCATCTTACTTTTATAAAGAAATCATGATTAATCCGGCGATGATGCCGGCGATGCCCAGATACTGGTTTCGTTTTATTTTATCTTTCAAAAATACTTTCGCCAAGATGATCGTCACCAAAGCATAAGCGCTGCCGATCGGAGCGACGATTGAAGCATAAGATCCAGAAGTGCCGATAGAAAAAGTGAAAAAAGCTCCCATGTCGAAAAAACCAATCAGCAATAGCAATCCCCAAGGAAACTCCGTTTTTGCCGGTACGAACTTTTTCTTGGAAAACAAAATAAAAATCGACAAAAATATCAAGAGAAACAGTCGGAAAAGGAAAGCCGGCAGGAACCAGCCGATCTCCTTTGTCAACGAGGCCAGAAAAAACAGTGCCACTCCCCAACTGAACATCGCTATCAATCCTTCCTGGACTCCGACCAACAATTTTAATTTTCTGTTAGAAATCAGCTCCTTGATGTTGACCGATACCAAAACAATACCGAGGGCTATTAAAACGATCGCTAAAATCTGGTTTAACTTCAAGACTTCGTTGAGAAAAATCACTCCAAGGATCGCCGTCAACAAACCCCAGGAAGCGCCGATGGCACTGACCATCGATACCTGACCTTTGGCTAAGCCCCGGTAAAAAGACAGATAGGCAACGATTTGCAATAGGGCTATCAATATCAACTGGGGAAGATAATGAAAAATGGAAGCTAGAGGAAATGGCACCGGTTTGATCAACAGATAAATGATTCCAAGTATAAACCCGAAAATCTGCATCCAAAAAAGAACGACGACGTTCTCCAATTTTTTGTTGGCAACGGCAGCCAAAAAAATCGCCACTCCCCAAAGGCCCATCGTCGCCAATCCCATCAAAATTCCCATATGATTATTATACTCTTATCGCTCTTTCAAATATTTTTTTAGTGGTCCAAATCTTCCAACCCTCATTAATTTCATCGCCGACATCGTCGGGAACGTTGGTATGAAACAAGGTGACTATCAAGGGTAGTTTACTTGTTTTTGTTCTCGCCGGCGGCAAATTCAGCAGCAGCAATAATTTTATCCGATGGTTTTTTCCTTATCTCGGTAACCGTCAGATAACCGATCAATGAGGCAATGATCGCCGCAGTTCCCTGGATTCCCAGACTCCATCTTGGACTCAAGTATTCGCCAATCGCCCCGATGATCGGACCGCCGATCGCGGTTGACCCCAAAAACGCCATCGACCAGTAAGCCATCACCCGTCCCCTCATGTTAATGTCTGACTCGAGCTGCAAAATCGCATTGCCCAAAGACAGGAAAAAAATCGAAAAAAATCCGACGATGAAAATCAGCGTCATCGCCAAATACAGCTGCGGCATCAAGGCGGTCAACAAGGTAAACAGGCCGAAAGCAAAAGCCGAGGCCGCCAGAATTTTCGTCGAGGCTTTTTTTTGACCGGCCAATAATATGCCACCGATCACCGATCCGATTCCCTGGGCCGACATGATGAGGGCAAAGGTATTGGCGTCGCCGTGAAAAGTAAACTTAGCCAAAAGCGGTAAGCTGACTTGAAACTCATAGGTAAAGGTGCCAATGATCGCCATCATCAAAAGAGTGTTCCTAAGAATCGGCGTATTGAAAACATATTTCAGACCTTCTTTCATCTGGCCCTTGATGACTTTGATCCGCTCGGCGCGATGGAGCTGGTTGCCGTCAATCATGGTGAGCAATATGATAATTACTATATAAGATAATCCGTTGACGATAAAGCAGACGCCGAGTCCGGCTTTGGCGATGAGGAGAGCCGCCAACAACGGGCCCAAGACCCGCGCCAGGTTAACAAGCGCGCTATACAAAGTCACGGCATTCCTTAAATTGTCGTTGCCTACCATTTCCGGCACAAAGGTTTGGTTGGTCGGCGTATCAACGAGATTAATTAAACCGTAAATGAAAGCCAAAACTGCTACCATCCACAAACGTACCAAACCGCCGACAACCAGAAATCCTAGTAGTAGTGCTTGGATCCCAAAAATCGTCTGGGTCACGTAAAGAATCCGGCGCTTCCTAAACCGATCGGTTATTACTCCTCCCCACGGCCCCAAAATCAACATCGGCAAAAACTGCAACGCCGTCACCAGGCCGAGAGCCGCGCCAGAGTTTGTGATTTTTAAGACTAACCAAGATTGGGCGACCGCCTGCATAAAAGTACCGGAGACGGAAATGGCTTGACCGATAAAATAAAGACGGAAATTCTTCACCCGCAACGAAGAAAAAGTGTTGTCAAAATAACTGGATAAAAAATTTCCGACGTCTGAAAACATAGGAGGTAATTATATACCCAATGACCTGCTCATACCAACTAACATCCATTATTTATCGAAATCTTGGATATTTATTGTATTTTCGTGTTTTAGTAGAGCCCAAATCAAAAAACGATTTGACAATAATTTTTTAAACTGTTACTATTTTAATATGAGTTTTAGATTGATAAGAAGCCTTTTGTCTTATTTATTCTTCATCATTCTTATACTATCTTTCAAATTCGTCCAGCCCGTATACGCCACCGGCACCGTTAGCGGCACAATCACCGGTCCACATGGAGAGACGGCGGCGGTTTCCTACGCGTTCACGAACGGCGGCACGACTATCAACGGTACTACCGGATCGGACGGAACCTTTAACCAATCTTTATCCGACGGAACTTGGAAACTGACTTTTACGCCTCCGAACTCGTTTACTTACGCCCAGTCATTTTCCATCCCGACTATACCGGTGTCGAGCGGTTCCAGTTTTAATTTGGGTACTTTGGTGTTCAACTTCCAGGTGCCAACCGGATCCGATTCAGACCTGCAGCAGTTCGCAACCATACCGCCTGCCTGTAGCACGACGGGTACGCCGGTAATCATCCGCGCCTATTACGAGGACCAAACTAAAGGTAGTTTTCTTTATCAAGGTAGAAATGCGAATGTCATCGTAGACACCGACAAAAGCACTTATACCGTCACCGTCGACTATTCCATTTTGGAAGGAAATTCTATCGGCACGAATGTCGTCAGCGCGGTTTCTCAGGGCAACGGAGTTTATAAAGCCACTTACGTAATCACCAACAGCCACCAAGGAGGCGGGATGCCCATAATCTCGGTAACCGACGGTTCATCAACGACAAAAACCTGTCTCGACCCCGGACCGGTCAATCTCGACATCCGCAGCTTTTTCACCGGATCGGCGACGACTGATTTCACGACGGTTTCCGACTTCCGCTCGATCACCGACTTTACCATGGATGAAGCCAATATTGTAAAAGTCGTTTTCACCAAAGCGGTCGACATGCTGGATCCGACTGTACAAAGATTCATGAAAAGTATCGCCAATAAGATGACGGACAAAAATGGTTTTTTATCACTCGACGCCAAAGCCGTCCTCGAACTAAAAAATGACGGAGCTCAGATCACCTTCTATAACATTACCTTAAACAACCCGACTATACTTGTCGATGGTTCGTCAGACACCGGAGGAGTGACTTCGGCCGTCGTCTATGACCGGACCAACCACACCCTCACTTTCAACGCCGCCCACTTTACCACTTTTCAGGCTGTCGAAGCCAGCAGCAATTCTTCGGCATCGACCGCACCCGGCTGTAGTGACGTCGCACCCGATCATGCCCCGAATCTTTTCCAAATCGACACTACCGCCGACACCGCCAAACTTTATCTGACGCCCGTCAACAACGCCGTTTCCTACTATTTCGTCAGCTACGGATATTCCTCAGGCGACGAACGATTCGGCGCCAGCTTCAATCAAGGACCGTACGACGGAGCCTTGAGTTTTACCGTCAACGACTTATCACCAAAAACAACCTATTACTTCAAAGTCAGGGCTGGCAACGGTTGCGCCAGTGGTGATTGGTCAAATGTTTTGTCGGCTAGAACCAATTCGAATTCTGTCGGCCAATCATCATCTCCTTCTGAACCGACGACATCGTCATCTTCTAATGAACCTGTATTGACTCCAACCATTGCTCCCCAACCGACTCTAACGGAAAACACCAGCGCCATGAGCGCTCCTTCACCGACCCCGGTATCTGCCCCGACAAATAATCAAAAACAGGAATCGCTTTGGCAGATGATCCTTAATTTCTTCAAACGAATTTTTATTCATTAAGTTTTTATGACGAAAAAAAAGAATCATTGGCTCGGACCAATTCTTTTAACCATCGTCCTTATTATTTTAGGAATAGCAACTTTCGCATATTTGACATTCCACCCGATCATATCTTTTAACCCAGCCGACGTCCCCCCGATCACCGCTAATCCGATCGACGCCAACCGGCTGTTTGCCGTTTCGAAATTCCGTTCCGACGACGGCCACGATTATTCGGTCAACGCTTGGGACGGCGAAACCTGCCGGAGCATGAAACATTATCTGAACTGGAATCAAAATCAAGTCAATAACCAACCGGTCCGTTCTCAACCGAGTCCGGATCACCCCAACATCAACGTTTATGCGCCCTTCGACGGGACAATCGTTGACATCCAACAAGAGCACACCCCGATCGGCCATCAGGTCCATATCGCCTCTAACAAAAATCCCTCCTATTTTGTAATCCTTTTTCACATTGATCTTTTGCCTGGCTTAAAGGTCGGCAGCCGAGTTTCTTCGGGAGAACGCATCGCCACGGTCGGACCGATGGACGGCATCGACGTTGCCTACGAAGCGCTGATGATGACAGGAAAAACGGTTTACCTATCGATTTTCCAATACATGACCCCTCAAGCTTTTGCCCCTTATGCCAAGTTGGGATTCAGGCCGGATGACTTTATCTTGAGTCGTGCCCAGGCCGACGCCTTGGGATACAGCTGCAACGGTGAACAGTTTGTTCATCCGATGAGTTTCTATACGAGCGGCGCCTACATGACCGAAGGGCAGGTCTCACTCGGCAAAAATCCCTACCAATACCTCTACAATCAACAAAACCAGCAATCCTATTGAGCCTGTTTATTTTAAATATTGATTCCAACCGGTGCGGTTGACAAATTGGTTTAACTATATTAAACTTACATATAGTAAAATATATGAGAAAATTCTGCCAACCGGTAATTGTCGAAAATTTTTTTGAACCCTGCCTTCTCTATCTGCTTCTGAAAAACCCCAGTTATGGCTACGAATTAAACAAGGATCTCAAAAATAACTGTGAATGCCAGGTCAACATCGGCAACCTTTATCGGGGATTGGACCGATTGGTAAAGACCGGTTGCGTGACGAAAAAAAAATCGGACAGCGACCTCGGCCCGGCAAAAATCATCTACAAAATCACCCCTAAAGGAAAAACTCATTTGGCAACCTGGATCAAAAACCTGGAAAAACAGAACCAGATCATCGGCAAGTTAGTTACAAATTACAAAAAAATCTTATGAAAAAACAAAAAAAGGTCAAAGTGTTCTCGACCCCGACTTGTCCATATTGCTTTATGGTCAAAGCGTACTTGAAGGAAAAAAACGTCGCTTACGAAGATGTTGACGTTTCCGTCGACCAAAACGAGGCCATCGCCATGGTACAAAAATCAGGACAGATGGGAGTCCCCCAACTTTGGATAGAAGATGACATCGTCGTCGGCTTCAACAAACCGGTAATAGACCAACTACTGAATCTTTGATTGTAAGAAAGATTCTGTTATGATTTGCGAAGACGCCCCGAAATTTATTTTTTAACCGTTAATTTTTTTGGGGGCTGTTTTATATAACAGATTTCAATGATAATCAGGGATAGCTTTAAAACATTCAGTCAAGGAATCGGCAAAGTCGTCTCTCCTAAAAAAACCGCCAAAGCCGTCCTAAAAAAACTTCGCCTGATAACCCCGCCAATCCTTGCCGGTTTTTACGAAGTCCGCCGTCCCAGCCGAATTCCCCAGTACCGTTTTATCGGCACCGCCCGTTTTCAGCAGATTGTTCACGGCAAAGGAACTAATGGCAAAGGACATTTCCGCGAACAAGCTCAGGCGAGCGGTAGTGTGGAATTTGCCGAAAGATACTCTTGCTTCCGGTACCTGCGTGACCCTAAATCACAAAAGATAATGTCTTTTAGCGAGCTAAAAAATAACGCTTTTAAGACTGACGATTTGTTTGCCGATTTTATCGATCCTTCCGAAGCAGCCATACTTAAAAATAAAGAAATCGAATCGGCAAAAATCCGATTTATTGCCGGCTATACTCTATCGGGCAAAAAAGTGTTTATCCCCATGAATCTAATCGCCTACCTGATCGAAGGAACCAACGGAATGGCCGCCGGCAACTCTCTTGAAGAAGCGCTGCTTCACGCCATCTGTGAGGTAATGGAAAGGCACTGTCTTTCGCTCATCGACGTCAATAGATTGACGACTCCTCTTATTGATCAGTCAACGATAAAATTCCCCATCGTAAAATCGTTGCTCAAGAAATTCCAAAGACTCCATCAACCGGTTTTCATCAAAGATTTTTCTTTGGGAATAGGACTGCCGACAATCGGGGCAATCAGGATGATAAACCGCACCAGTTGCATGATAACGGCCGGGGTGGCAACCAGCCGTGAAGAAGCATTGATCAGGGCTTTGACCGAAAACTCCCAGTGCGAAGATAAAAGTAACTTCATCAAAATCAAATCCGCCAAATATTATTTGGCCAATAAGAAAACCGTTTCCATCAACGACATTTCCGACATCGACAACGACAATATAAAATTGGAGCTCGACAAGATCTATAAGATACTAAAGAAAAATGCCATGGAAGTATTTTTTGTTGACTCGACAGACAAGGTTTTAAAAATTCCAAGCGTCGTTGTCTATATATCGGGTGCCAAGTACTTCGTCAAAACCATTGCGTTTAGAAATATCATCACGGGTTTGATCGAAGAGAGTCTGGCAACGGAGAATTATCGTGATGCCAGAAAACATTTGAGGAAAGCAACTGAATCGGACAAAAAAAACCAGCTCGTTTACCTCTACTACCAAGGAGTGATTAACAAGCGTTTTTCCCGTTATGAACTAGCTAAAAAATATTTTAGCAAAAGTAAATCGACGACTATCAGGGAACTTCGCCGTTCAAGCTTGATCAATCTCGGGCATTGTTATCAAGCAACAAACAACATCGATCAAGCGATAGACTATTGCCTGGAAGTGATCGACCGGTTTCCAGAATTCAGCATTGAATATCTACAATCAAACTATGACACGATTTCCTTATTGGCCAAAGACAAAACACTCTTCTCAATTTTTAAAAAATTATTCTACCAAGTTAAACTCGTCAGAGGTTATTATCCAAAAGTTGGCGCTTTCCAGTTCAAACTTAAGTTTTTTGAATATATGAAAAGCGAAAAAACCATACCGGTTCTTCTCAATGAGGCAAAAAATTATTACGCCGACCGCGATTACCTGCAATCGATCGATCGGCTAAAAAAAATCCTAAATTCCAGTCAAGTCGCCTCACGAATTCATAACGTCTACCTTCTTATTGGTTTTTGTTTAGAAAAAACCGGCCAGTACCGTCGAGCCATATTTTATTTCAAAAAGGCCTTAACAATCGACCCGGGAAGATCACAAATATTATTTTCACTTTCGCAGTGCTATCGGAAAATCGGCGATGACAAATTGGCAAATGAAACAATGGACCGAGGAATCAAGTCATCTGGTTGACCGCAGTCAAACCCGACCGTGCCGATTTTTTTCCTGGATTGATTTTGTCAATTTATCTCATTCCTTGTAGCAGACTGACTTTGTTGCCTTCGCTGTCCTGGAAAACCGCCCAAAGGCCGACTCCGGGAATCTGCTGCGGCTTGCTCAAAATTTTACCCCCCGCTTTCTCGACGGCGGCCATGGCTTTTTTAAGATCGGCAACGGAAATGACAAACGACGGATAAGGATTGGTCGATTTTGATTTTTTGTAAAAACCGCCGTTGATCGCTCCCGGTGTTTTCGGCATCCTGTTTTTGTCGACTTCTGCTGTTATGGCGACCACGTAGTGTCCCATACCGACGCCAGCGTCGCTCATCCCCCAACCGAAAGCCGAACTGTAAAACCGACTGACTCGTTTCTGGTCTACGTACGGCATCTCGAAGTGGACGACTGGATTTTGTTTACTCATAAGCATTGAGATTAAATTTTTAATTTATAAAACCATTTTTTATTAGCTAAAAGATCCCGTTTTTATTCTTCCGCTCCGCCGGTAATTTGCAAAAATGACGCCCGATGGGGAAACTTTACTCCCAATTAGTTCAAACGCCGCAGGAGTTGCTCCATTACCAAATAAGTGCTTCCCTTTCCCTAATATAAGGGGAAATATTTTGAGCCAAAACTCATCGACTAGGTCATGTTTCAATAAAGTCTGAACAAGGTCACCACTCCCATAGACTTGTAAATCCGGTCCTTTCTTCTTCTTGAGCTTTTTGATTTCTTCAACAACATTTTTATTTATAAGTGTTGTGTTTTTCCAGGTGATTTTTTTTAATTTCTTCGAGACAGCGTATTTTTCCGCTTCATTTACTCCCGGCCAGCCTTGTTCGTGTTGAGGCCAATATGAAGAAAATATTTCAAACGTTTTCCTACCAAGCAGCAAACTGAAAGGTTGCTTCATCTGTTCGCCCATCATTTTCCCCGAAAATTCATCAAAGTACGGGAAAGTCCAGCCGCCGTATTTGAACCCTCCCGAAGTATCCTCCTTCGGCCCACCCGGAGCCTGCATGACACCATCGAGTGAAATGAATGTAATAACCACTAACTTTCTCATACTAAAAAGGTAACAGATTGAAAGAATTAGTCAAGCACAAAAAATCAATCTTTTGCCAAGAACTTTCCCAGTTTGTCGAACTGTGAGTTCCAACCCTGTTCCATGCCGGCAACGGCAAACTCCGAGCCGGCGACCATTTTGGTGACAAAAACGTGGACAACCATTTCTGTTTTGCCGTCCTTTTCCGTAAGTATTACCGTCGTCCTGGATTGGAAGAGTTGTTTTTCCCCGTCGATGGCATTTGAGGTAAAAACAATTTTCTCCGGTTCTATAATCTCTTCAAATCTGCCGTTCATCGGCCATCTCGTCCCTTTGAATTTACCCAATGCTTCGCCCGCCTCCATGACGATGTTGATCAACCCGCCCGGCCTAGGATCGATTTCGCAAACAGGAGTGAAGACGCCTTCTGGCCCCCACCAAAGGCCAACTAACTTTGAGTCCGTCCAGGCCTTGAAAACCTTTTCCCTTGGTGCATTAAACTCCCTGATGATCGTGAATTCTTTGTGTATTTCCGCCATTTTTGTTTTATTCATTGAATTAATTAATCTTCACTTGACTGCTTTTTTAACGAGCCTGACGATCATGGCTTCTTCGGCAGCCGTCAGTTTGGTGATGGCAAAACTAGTTGGCCACATGGTGCCTTCGTCTAGTTTGGCTTTGTCGCTGAAACCGAAAGTCGCATATCTGGCTTTGAACTTGCCCGCATTCTGGAAAAAACAAACGACCTGACCATCCTTATTGGCATAAGCCGGCATTCCATACCACGTCTTCGGCATCAATTCAGGCGCGCTTTTCCTGATGAGCGTGTGTAATCTTTTGGCCAAAGAACGGTCCGGTTCCGGCATCGCCGCTATTTTCGCAAGAACGGCGCTTTCTCCGTCGGCTTTGCCCGACAGTTCATGAATCCGTTCTTTCATTGCCTCTTTTTCAAAATCGGAAAATCCCGTTGCTTTCCTGGTGGTTTTTGTCATGATGAATTCACCTCCTTTTTCAACAATTCATCCAACCTATCGAATCTTTTTTTCCAAAGGTTACGGTATCTGTTGAGCCAGCCATCTATCTCTTTAAATTTTTTAGACGACAGTTCATAGATCCTTTTATTAGCTCGAGGGCGGGTTGATCAAATTTTAGCGTCGGCCAGTACCTTAAGGTGTTTTGACGCTTGAGGTTGACGAAGACGTAATTTCCTGGCAATCTCTCCCACCGGATAGGAACTGTTTCGAAGTAATTCCACGATATTAAACCTGTTTGGTTCGGCCAAAGCATTGAGCGTCGCTGGATCCATGATAGATAATATACTACATTGGGAATATTCTTGTCAAGGAATATTTAGACCCGCAACTTTTTCCCGACATTTGTATATATATAGGAGTAATATAATAATAATTGAATAACAGAGCTATTAAAAAGATATTGATAAAGAGGAGAAAGAAAACCGGTTTCTCATCTTTATGAATATAATATCGCAAATAATAATTGTCAGTCTTCTTATCCTCCTCAATTCTTTTTTTGCCGCTTCAGAATATGTCGTTATTTCTTTCAGAAAATCACGGTTGAACGAACTTTTGAAAAAAGGCGATTTGCTTGCTTCTTTAATCAATAAGGCACAAGCCGAAAAAGACCGGTTCGTCACCGCAACCCAGATAGGAACGGCGATCGTCAGCCTACTGCTGGGTCTACTTGGAGAACCGTTAGTCGCCAAGATCATTGAATCAATATTTTTCTTTATCCCTAAAGGGAATTTTTTGATCCTCATCCATAGTCTGTCAATCATTGTTTCCATACTGATTCTCGCTTTCGTATTGCTCGTATTTGGGGAACTTATCCCAAAGACCATCGCTCTAAACAAAACCGAATTGATCGGGTTTATCATCATCGCTCCTCTGGTCGTTTTTGTCAAGATTGTCAATCCGTTGATCGAACTTTTAAAGACGATAAACGAACACGTTCTGGAATATTTCGGTTTCGAAAACTCTTCCGACGCTCCCCAAGTTTATTCCAAAGATGAAGTAAAAATCATCCTCAACGAAATCCAGCAAAACGGCGGCGTAAAAAAAGACGAACTGGAAATCATGCAAAACGTTTTCAAACTCGCCGATACGTCGATCAAACAATTGATGACCCCGAAAAACGAAGTCGTTGGCATCGAAGCAAATACGCTGGTAAAAAATTTTTTGAGCAAGGATGGTGAAAACCACAGCCGTTTCCCCGTATACAAAAAAACATTTGATCAAATCATAGGTTATATCCACATAAAGGACGTCTATAAACAAACCTCCACGATCGACGACAAAAAAAGATTTTCCGACCTGAATCTGGTTAGAAATGTCATGAATATACCGGAAACGAAAAAAGCCGACGAGGTCCTCATCGACATGAGGAAAAAACACACCCACTTGGCCATTGTCTACGACGAGTTTGGCATCATGGTCGGAGTGGTTACTCTCGAAGACATCATCGAAAGCCTTATAGGCGACATCCAGGATGAATTTGACCGTCCGATCAAAGGCATAAAAAGAAATCGCGACGGCAGCTACCTGATCAACGGCAACATCAATCCTGACATCATCAGGAAAAAATTTCGCTTACCGATCAAGGGGCAAACTTATGCGACGATCGGCGGACTGATTTTTGGCATCCTGGGCCGCGAACCGAGGATCGGTGACGAGTTGGCAATAGGCCATCTGTTTTTCGAAATCAAAAAAACCAAAGGAAAAAGGATTGACCTGTTGATTTTAAAAAGGGAGTCGAAAAAACTAACCGAATAACTTCATTTTCCAGATCTCCGCTCGATAGATTTTTTTTAACCATGGATCATTCTAACAAAAAATTGGTCTTCTATATCGCCTTCCCTTCTTCCATTTTTTTTATCACTTTTTCCACCGTCTTCCACGTCCTTGTCGTAATTTCCTTACCATGTTCTTTTTCGAGAGATGACATTATCTTGGTCGTTCCCGTACCGATTGTGTCGATGAGGCTAAAAATTTCTTTACCTTTCTTTAAAAAAGTGACGTTAAATCTTGACGTCGGAAGGTCACTTTTGCCTTTAAACGGATCGGAACTAAACATTGTCTTTAGTTCGCCGTAATTTCGTACGATTGTCGTCCTGCTGAATTTAAGAATTTTGGGTAGGTTTTTTTCGATAAGTTTTTCCAATGAGCTATTGTTTTTTACGTTGCTTTCGAATATGACGTTTCCACTAGAGAGTAAGGTTTTGACATTCTTAAATCCAAGTTTTTCGAAAAACCATTTCAATTTATCCCCGTGCATGTTGGGGTTTTCCGGGCCTACCCCCCTTATGAAAGCGGCATATTTCATAAAAAAAGTTTTACCGTGACCTCCTTTTTGACAAAAATTTGGCGACGGCGTAAAAATATGCCGAAGCCGTGACTGCCCCGGTAACAATCAGTCCATACCATGCCGGAATAGTCAATCGGTGTCCTAAGATGAACATCAAATTCATGAAAGAATTGGCGATCGGCCAAAAAATGACTGCTGCAGTTAGGATAATTTTCTCAAAAATACCTTCTTCGATATCAAATTTTTTAAAGACTCTAACCGCTAATTTTGTTAAGCCGATGATAATGAAATAAACGATGACTGTTTGTACAGGAATCAAAACAAAGTATAGTAGTGGATACTTCTCTACCGCGAAGGCAATCAGTAAGTCCGCCTCTTTTCCACGCATCCGGGTCACGGCGATATAGGAAACGACGTTATCAAAAATAAAAAATAATATCAAAAACAACCAGGAAATTTTTTTAGGAAGAACAAGTTTCATGATAATTCTTTCTTATACCAGATAACTTCAAAAGTTTTACCGCCGCCTTCTTCGTAATATTCTTTTTTGTCCGTTGTCATTTTTGCATATCCGTTTTTCTCGTAGAAGTTTTGCGCCATTTTCTGTTGAGTCGACGTCTTGAGCCGGAGTTCTTTGATCTGATTTCTTTTGGCTGTTTCTTCTAATTTTTTGATTATTTGTTGAGCATATCCTTTTCTCCTGTGACCAGGGTGCGTTCTCATCCGCCTTATCTGCCCGACAACGCCCGATACTTTTCTATAACCGCCCATGACAACAATTTCATCGTTTATCAAACCGACCAGAAATTCTCCGTCTTTTAAAAAGTGGCCTTCGATATCATCAAAATCAGCCTCCCACGGGCCGCTCCTGTATCCTATTTCCGAATTAACCGACGCCAGTTTGTAGAGATCTTTTATCTTTTGCTTGTCTGAGGATTCATATCTTCTTATCGTCAACAAATCCATAACTGAAGTATATCAAAAGCTCAATCTATCGACACCAACTCTTCCCCCGACACGGGCTGAATTTTTTCCCGCCGGGCTGGCATATATCACCGACCCTTTCCCTTGATGGATTTCTATTCTCCTCTTCAAAACCCTGGCCAACTGCATCGAACCCGATCCGTTACCTTGATCTTCAAGAGTCCCCCAGTCCGGCAAAAACGTCCTTGATCTGATCACTCCTTTTTCCTTGTCGATCCACGCCCAGACCATGGAGTGTTCAAACTTTAAAGCTTCCTTCATGGTAATTTTTTCCACTGTCACCGGATCGTCCAGTTGAAGATGGTTCCATGAAGGACTCCCTTTCAGGTCCGATTCGATCCAGGTTAATTCCTTTTCTTTCCAAGTTTTGACTTTCCCTCCTTTGCAATTTAGCGACCAAACTTCTTTTCCTAAAACGTCATTTATAAAATACGAGGTGCTTATGAGAGCGTCTCCGGCAAATTTGGTCTCCTGTTGGGGATTAAAAAAGCTAATATTTACGGGCTCAAGATTATTGATAAACACCGTGTCCGTATATCTTAATTTACTGGCAATTTTTTGTCTGTCAATGCTGTTTAGTTTTTGCCTTTCATCAATGACAATGCCTGTCGGATTACCGAATTCCCCATCTTGATTGACAAACGCCCGAAGGATGTTGATTTTAACCATACGATATTGAAGTATAACAAGAAGCAAATCTTCATTAAACTTGTGTAAAAATAGGAAAACCCGATGTTTGAATATGGCCTGGAGTATAATGAATCTATGGTACGAGGAAATTTTATCGGTGCCGCGATCGTCGCGATAATTTACACTGTCTATATTCTGATAAAACCTCTTCCGACGAAAACGCAGGAAGTGATAGCGCTCGTCATCCTCAATGTCCTGACCATCGTTCTTCTCTCCCTTGCTTTTAAATAAGGATCGAAACCTAATTTATGATCATTTGAAGCTTTTCCAGGCCGGTCTTATTGCCAAATATAGGATGCCTAAGACGATAAGGTTGACGATTAAAACCATCAACAAGCTAATAACCATTTGATTGACGTTTGATACGATGCTAAGTTCATTGATAGCCGTCGCCAGTAATATAACAATCGCTGAAGATATATAAAGCGTAACTCCTGTCTTTTTCCATCTCAGCAGTTGGATTATCGACCACACTTCCACAAAACCGGCAGCGATACCGAAAAGACTGAAATAGCTTTTGGTAAGAAAAATAAAATGAAGGTAAGTTAGGGAATCTATTGTCATGGCCAAAGACAATAACAGCATAACGACTAGCCATATCGTCAAGAAAATTGGTCTTTTCATTTTCATAATAAAATTAATATTATTTAAAACTCTCCATGAAATCAAGGAACTTGAACAACAAATTATTCATTTGGGTGAAATCGTGTTTTCTCAATTCATCTTCATTTTCGACAAAAGGCAGGTTCTTGTAACGGTTCAGTTCGGGCCCGCTATTTCGAATCATGCCTTCCATTGATTCTTTCGTAAATTCAAAATGACATTGGAAACCGTAGATCCCGGGCTTATATCTGACAATCTGTCTTGGGCAGCCGGCGCTCGCCGCCAATATTTTTGTGTCGGGCGTCAATCCCGGCATATCGCCGTGCCAATGGCCGACCGGGAAAGTGTCCGGAAAAATCGAGAATATCGGGTCAACTTTTGCGTCCTGAGTCATAACTATATCGAATACCCCTATCTCCCGGTTCGGGCTGTGTTCGAAACGAGCTCCCATTGCTTCTCCGATCAGTTGGGCGCCTAGACAGATTCCCAATATTTTTTTATCTTGACCGACCGCTTTTTTGATAAATTCGATCTCTTCTTTAGCGTGGAAGTGCACGCACTCCTCTTCTGAAGTGGTCGGGCACTGCGGCCCGCCCATGATTACCAAGAAATCTATTTCGTCAACGTTGCCGGGAAGCTGGTCGTTTTGGTAAAAACGGGTATAACTCAGGGCATGATTGTGATTCTTCGCCCAAACCTCAATCGCGCCTGGAGCTTCAAAACTCTCGTGCATCAAAACGTGGATTCTCATACCAATAGTGTAGCAGACAGATCCTGGTTATTTCATTTAACTCTTAGGTCGTGCCGCGTCCTGTGTAAAGTGGTCTAACTTAGCCCAAACTTGTAATATTTGAAAGTTTGTAAGAATACTACTAAACTGATTTAAATTTGAGATTGGGGGTGAGATTCAATTTGAAAAAAATATTTTTTATCTCAATTTTAATTTTCCTTTCCGCTTTTATTCTCCTCCGACCGGTCAAAGCCGCCGATGAACTGATCTTTGACACCACTAACCATTATTTGGGCGGTTGTCAGTTGACTAATAAAAGCGAGTTTGAATTAAAAGAGAACCTCAGTGTTAGCACCTTTCAACTTTGGTATAACTGGAATCAGGATGAAACAAGTCTACCTGTTGCCGTTACGTTTAATGGAGAAAAATTCGCCAACTTTGATGCCAAACGAAGTGCGTGTGATCCTTATCAGCATCAGTGGTGCAATGCAGACTATTCGATCAACCGGGTTTTTCGAAAAGGGAAATATTCGGTTGAGATTCCAAACAATAGGATGTGCTTGAAGCCGAACGAGACGGGTACTGTCCGATTATACGGTAGTAAAGACACGGTGAGTTCTTTCCCCCCAACTGGAGCGATCACTAATCCGCCGGGAAATAAAGAACAACCGACTATCACAGCCGCTCGAATACCCGGCTGTTCCTGTAAGCAGTCAACAATAATTTTGTCTGCTGTCGTCACATCAATTGCGACATCGGCACTGGTAGCATTATTACTACGGAGGTAAAAGCTAATTAAAAAAGCTGGACTCCATTTTCACGATGATGGAGCAAATTTATTTTGCCTCTATAAATTCTTCCTCTTTCTCTGGCGGTTGCCAAAATTCTAGATAACTATCGAACATTTCCCCGCTTATTTCAAAAGAATCAACAGACGGAATTTTACTACGAGTAACAGCTCTTTCTCTCATTTTTCCAACTGAACACTTAACATAATATAAAATCGGTTTTGCTCCTATACCTAATATTTTCTTTTTTATGCCATCTCTTTGCGGCTTAGTCCAAAAGCCCTCATCAATTATTACATCCCCGCCGGATTTTAAAATCTTCAAAGCGGTTTCCCTTGCCAATTCGGTTATCTTTTTGTCATACACAACGAAATTCTTATCCGAAGTTATTTTATTTCCAAATATATTAATTATCCATTCATCTTTTGTTATTCTTACGGCACCTGTTTCTTTTTCCAGTTTCCTGGCAAAAGTAGTTTTTCCCGAACCGATGAATCCACAGATGACATAAGCGGCCGGATACCTATTTTTCATGAGAGGATTATAACAAGCCTAACTTGCCAAAGCTCGGTCTAATTTTTAATGACGGAGCAATTTGCGCTTCCTTTTTCCCATATTCTTCTTGCGCCGGTTCCTTGGCTTGATATTTTTTTTCAATCGAATCGATCTTAATCTTTCGGCCTTTTTATTATCTTCGTTCACTTTTTTTTGGCATTCCCGATCCGGGCAAGCATACTCGATCGTAGTCACGGTAGATTCGCCCAATTTTTCCTTCCATGATTTGACGCGATTAGCTATTAAAGGCA
>JAMCTE010000037.1:0-3273 GCA_023381015.1 Patescibacteria group bacterium
GACAATCTTGCCGGTATCGGTCCAGATAATTCTATTTGTCGTTGCCTTTAGCGAAGAGTTTTTCAAAGTTGATATCAGAGATTTCAAAAATAAAATGATTTATCAGGCAGCTTCAGGGAAAAACCAAGGGGTCATCAATGAAATCGTCTCGGTCAATAATTTTTCGGGTCTGGTAAAAAAGTTAAAGTCAAATTTGAATAAAGTATGCTAAACAAAAATATTTTAAAATCGGACGGAAATTTCCTAAAAGACATTAGAAATCTTTGTATTTCCTATGAGCAAATCTCGGTCATGAGGATGAGGAAGATCAAGGATGCCGTCCTTTATACCCGCAACTTCTATTCGCAGTTGGCCCAGGTATATGTCCAGGTAAAAAATACCTACACCAATCAGGTGATGACTCTCATCAAAAAGAACAAAATCAAAGATCCTAAAAAAATGCTCCTTCTTGGAAAGAACGACAAATCTGTTTCGATTCTCATTACCGCCAACAACAAACTCTACGGGGATATTATCGACCGGCTTTATCAGTCGTTCAGGGAAGAGATCGGTAAAAAAGACAGCGACTTGGTGATCGTCGGAAGCCTTGGAAAAGAGCTTTACGAAAGCTCAGGCATGAACCGTCCGTACAAATATTTTGAAATCACTCGTGAGGATAATTTGACTTTGGCCGATCTCAAACCCATAGTTTCCCATATTGCCCAATATTCGAGAATCAACGTCTATTTCGGACGCTATGAAACATTTTTCAACCAGATCCCTTTGATGGAAAACATCAGCGGCGATATCCGAGTTGGGGAGGATGACGAAATTATTAAGAAAAAATTTTATTACTTCGAACCAGATCTGGAAAAGATCTTACTTTTTTTCGAGACCCAGATTTTTGCAAACCTTTTCAAGCAGACGGCATACGAGAGCCAGCTTGCCCGTTTTGCCTCTAGAGTCCAGGCAATGGAGGAGGCCTTATCGACGATCGAAAAAGAAGAAAAAGAGCTGGCTTTCCAGGCCAGGAAAGCCAACATACTGATTGAGGACAGGAAACAGCGGGAGCGAGTTAAACAAATTTATTTTAAAATGAAAAAATATGATTAAAGGCAGAATAAAATCACTGAGCGGCAACATCGCCACAATCGAATTTTTGGGATATTCACCGAAGATCCACGAGATGGCGACTCTTGAAAATGATCGCACGGTCCAAATAGAAATCCTTAAATCCGCAGGACGCGATCAATACTTTGGCTTGGTGTATAGCGGCGTTGATAAGATTAATAAAGGAAAAAAAGTCATCGCCACCGGCCTCCCGTTTGAGATCCCGGTCGGACGTGAGCTTTTGGGACACGTAATAAATATTTTCGGTGAGAATGATGGCGGACCGGTCAAAACAAAAGAGAAAAGATCGATTTTCCACAACAGTCCTTCGGTCTTAAGCGCCCATCCTCCAATCGAGATAGAAGAGACGGGGATAAAAGCAATAGATTTTTTCTGCCCGATTTTGAGAGGCGGCAAGACGGGTCTTTTCGGAGGCGCCGGAGTCGGGAAGACAATCCTTTTGACCGAGATAATCCACAATGTCGTCGTCCTTGCGGGTTCAAAAAGCAGCTGCGTCTTCACCGGAGTCGGAGAACGCATCCGCGAGGGTCAGGAGCTTTACGAAAGTCTGAAGAATAATCAAGTCCTGCCCCAGGTCGCCATGGTCTTCGGTCAGATGGGTGAAAATGCCGCAATCAGATTCCGAACGGCTTTTTCCGGGGTGACGATCGGCGAATATCTTCGTGACGAGGAAAGGCAGGATGTCCTCTTTTTTATCGATAATATTTTCCGCTTTGCCCAGGCCGGATACGAGCTGTCAACCCTGATGAATTCGATTCCTTCGGAAGGCGGATATCAACCGGATTTGACGAGCGAAATGGCTGATTTCCACGAACGGCTTGTTTCGACCGATCAGGCCAGCATGACGACCGTCGAGACGATATTTATCCCTTCAGACGATGTCACCGATCCGGCTGTCCAGGAGGTATTTCCTTATCTTGATACTAACGTGATTTTATCGCGAAAGGTCTACCAGGAGGGGAGATTTCCGGCAATAGATCTTCTGTCTTCGACTTCATCGGGACTTGGCGCCGATATAGTCGGAGAGACTCACGAAAAAGTCCTGAGAGTCGCACAAGGCATATTGAAAAAAGCCTCGTCACTCGAGAGGATCGTTTCTTTGGTTGGCGAGGGAGAACTGTCGTCCGCCGACAAGGTAATCTACAAAAGAGCCGGCATAATCAAAAATTACATGACGCAAAACTTTTTTGTCGCCGAGCACCAGACGGGCAAAAAAGGAAATTTCATCAAAAGGCAAAAAACGGTTGCCGACGTGAAAGATATCGTGGAAGGAAAATACGACGCCAAAGACCCGGGAGAGTTTTTGTATATCGGAAATGTTAAATAATTTATAATTTCAAATTAATTATGTCATCCCGGTGCTTACTGTGTCATCCCGGCGTAGGCCGGGATCCAGTCTATCAATTGTACATTTTATGTCTGGATTACCGCCTTTCCACTTCGTCCTTCGGACTTCGAGGGACGAGTCACGGGAATGACATTGAAAATTAAAATTTTAAATTAAAAATTAATTTATGGTTGATAGGCTTTACATTGAGGTCAAGAATCCCGAAAAAATCCTTTTTAGCGGCGAGGCCATAAGCATCTCGTCGGTCAATGACAGGGGTTCATTCGATATCCTGCCTTACCACGCCAACTTCTTCTCGATTATCCGCGAAAAAATTGTTATCATGGACGGCGACAATCGGGCAGTCAATATTGAAATCAAGGAAAACGGCATTTTGCGGGTTGTTGAAAATAAAATTTCCGTTTTTTTGGGAATAGAGGCGGTATAGAATATAAAGATTTAAATCAAATCCGAATTAGACTTGAATTTATCGATAAAAGTATTACTATTTAGGTAAAGATTTTATGGCGATTATTAAAAAAATTCTCATCGTCGATGATGATCCGGTCCTTTCCCAGATGTACAAGCACATCTTTGACGTCGAAAAGAATTTTCAAACCTATGTAGCCGTGGATGGATATGATGGACTGGAAAAAGCCAAGTCATTGCTGCCTCAGATTATTCTTTTGGACATTATGCTGCCGAAAATCAATGGCCTCGATGTTTTGGAAAAATTGAAGGCCGATCCACTGACAAAAAGCATTCCCGTCGTCGTCCTTACCAATATCGCCAAAAGTCCGGAGGAAGCCCAGCGGGTCATCAATGAAATCGTCTCG
>JAMCTE010000037.1:3349-79374 GCA_023381015.1 Patescibacteria group bacterium
TTTTCGGCAAAGGAGAATGAATAAAAAATATATTGTTTACGTTGGCGTAGTAGGCCAGATCGCTGTCGGAAAAGGAATCCTCGTTGATTATCTCATCAAAAAACTTGGTTTTGTTTCATTTTCTCTGTCGTCTATTCTTCATGAAGAATTGAAGGGAAAAGGCATAAAAGGATTTACCCGTAAAACCCTCCAGGATATGGGTGATGAATTAAGGAAAAAAGAGGGAGACGACATTCTGGCTCGAAAAGCAATAGAGATTCTTAAAACAAATGGTGGCAGGCACGTCGTCATCGAAGGAATAAGAAATCCGGGAGAGGTTGAATTTTTGAAAAAAAATCCGTCGTTCATCTTGATCGGAGTCAAGGCCAATAGAGAGCTTCGTTTCAAAAGGCTACTGCAAAGAGCAAAGCCTTGGGATCCAAAAACCTGGAATGATTTTGTTAAAGTTGACCGCCGAGACTTAGGTGTTGGTCAAAAGAGGTCTGGCCAGCAGGTAGGTAAATGTTTGGCCTATTGTGACTATGTTTTGACCAACAACGGCAGCCTGGAAGATTTCCGGAGAAAGGTCAAGGAATTGATGAAAAGGTTTTTAAACTAAAAATAATATTTTAAAAAATATTAAAAACTGAGAGTCAAAAAATAAAAATTATCTCAAGGAGTACATGAATTTTTCGCCGGCGGTTTCGTAGCTAAAGAGTTCTTCCGGTTTAAACCAAAGATTGACTTCTTTTTCTCCGTCTTCGACCGTATCAGAGGCGTGAATTATATTTCTCAGCGGTCGGCTTTGCTCGTTGGCCAAGTCTATCGTATCGTGGCTAAAATCGCCGCGTATCGTCCCCGGAGCGGCCAGGACAGGGATGGTATTGCCGGATAGCTTGCGGACGATTTCAATGGCGTCGTAGCCCTCAACAACCGCCAAAAAAACCGGTGATTCCCGCATATAGTCAACCAGCCAACCTTTGACGGTTTTTCCGATAGATACGGCATCGTCCGTTCCAAAGATTTTTTTAGCATCCAAACCTTTTTTAGCGTAGTTGGTTAGCGTTCTTTCTCCGACTTTTTTAAACCAGGCTGCCGTTGTTGGTCAAAACTCCGACTTTTTTAAACCAGGCTTCGGTTTCCGGGTAGTGGGCGATGATGTTTTCTTTGTTAGCCCATTCGAATTTGAGGCCAATTATCTTCAAACCAACCGTTTCGAAGCGGGAGACTATTTTTCCAATAAGGCCGCGTTGAACTCCGTCAGGTTTGATTATTAGTAAGGCTTTTTGTTTCTTCATGGTTTTTTTGTCATTCCGGCGTAGGCCGGAATCTAGACATAAAATTGAACAATTTATAGACTGGATCCCGACCTTCGTCGGGATGACAAACTTATTTTAAATATAATTGATCAACTTCACGTTCGTAATCTTTAAATTCTATTTTTGGAAACCAGTATTTTATCTCTCTTTCCGCTTCGTCGACCGATCCTGAGGCGTGAACAAAAGTCTTGACGACGCGATCAAGGCCGGCAGAAAGGGTAGAGGAATCAAAAGAATAATCAGAATGAAGTGTTCCTGTTTGAGCCAGTAATGGTATAGTGTGACCGCGTAATTTCCTGGCAATTTGGATGGCGTCAGGCCCTTGCCAAACCATGACGACGATCGGCCCTTCCATCCAGTATTTAACTAAACGGTCGTAAACAAATTGTCCAAGCTCGGCAGGGTCATCCGTTCCCATCTTTTCTTTCACGTCGACTCCGGACTGTTTGAAAGACGACAACGTCTTATTGCCCATCTCGGCGATCCATTCGGGAGTACCGGGATAGTGGTGTTTGATGACATCAGCCGACGGCTTAAGCATCTTGGCGACCATGAGTTTGAGTCCGACTTTTTCTAAAGTAGTTAGAATTGTTCCTATAAGACCTCGTTTAACTGCGTCGGGTTTGATTATGATTAATGTTCTTTCCATTGGTATGTTAAATGTCAAATCCTAGATCTCAAATCCAAAACTAAAATTTTAAAACTTTTACATTTAAGATTTGGATTTACCATTTAGGATTTGAGTTTTGAGATTATTATATATTTCTTTTGTCACTTCCTCAACCGATTTGTTTCCGTCGATATTGACCCATTTTGCCCAAATTTGTCCGTCGACCAATTCCTGATATTTTTTGTGGGTTTTACGTATGAATTCAAAATCTTTTTCCCGGCGGTTTTTTTCCTTAGCCTCGCCGCCTTTTCTTTGTATGGCAATGTCAGGATCGACGTTCAAATAATAAACAGCGTCAGGAACTTCTATCTTAAAATTATTGGCGTATTCCAAGGCCATTTTAATATCGATGCCTTCTAGCGTTTGGTAGCATAATGTTGTGGAAAAGTAGCGGTCGGCGATCAATATCTCATTCTGCCTTTTTTCGGCAATCATCTGGCGGTCCATGATAAACTGCATCGTGTAAAGAAGAAATTGCTGCTCTGCAGTCAGATCCTTATTTTGATAAAGGAATTCTTTAATTAGTTTACCAACGTTTCGTTCATAATCGGGATATTTGATAAGCGAGGCTTTTTTATTGGCGTCTTGGAGCATTTTGACGAGATTTTTACCTTGAGTTTCGCATCCGGCGCCGTCGATGCCTTCTATTACTATGAACATAAAATTATTATAAAGTAAGAAGCCTGATTATAAAAGCGAAGATACCAAATTTTTTGCGTCTTGGGAATCCGGCTTGCCCGGGGGACCCACTAATAGCAAAAAAATTCGGTATAGAGCTTTTTATTTGGTAGAATAGTAATTAGTTTCTATAGCTCAACAAATACCTTCCTTCTCCCGCTTGAGGCGGGATTCGGAAGGGCGAAGGAGCAATGTAAGTCCCCATAGTTCAATGGATAGAACTGACGCGTCCTAAGCGCCCGATGGTGGTCCGATTCCGCCTGGGGACACAAAAAATATCAAATATTATAAACATCAAATATGAAAATGAGAAACGCTACAAAACTTCCTAGCAGGCATATTATACGTCATCATATTCATAGGATTACCTCAAGCGAATACTTCCGCGTTTTGACATTAAGGACGATTGGCAATTTTTTGCTTTTTTCTTCGTTGTTCATGATTCTAAGAACGATATATCCTCCCGTCCGTGAAGAAATCAAATATTTTATCAACAACAGGCTCCAGAAAGAATATGTCGTTGCCGCCAAACCGGGCGAAGTCAAAGTCCAGGAGCCGGCAAACAAAGGATTGTTGGCTAAGGCGATTAATTTCAAGCAAATCGAAGTCCTGACTCCAAAAGACCCCCAGTTCGACATTATCATTCCCAAAATCGGCGCCAATTCCCGGGTGATGGACGCCGACCCGGCCAACGAAAGCCAGTATTTGGGCGTCCTCAAGGAGGCGGTGGCCCACGCTACCGGGACTGATTTCCCGGGAGAAGGCGGCCACATCTTCCTTTTTGCCCACTCGACCGACTATTTTTGGAATGTCAGTACGTACAATGCCGTCTTTTACCTTCTTTATAAATTGGGAGTCGGTGACGAGGTTGACCTGTTTTACAAAGGTCAACGTTATGTCTATCGGGTGATTGGTACACAGATAGTCGACCCGACCGAAGTCCAGTACTTGACCAGGAAAACCAACCGTGAGTTTTTGACTCTCCAGACCTGCTGGCCTCCAGGTACGACTTTAAAACGTCTTCTTGTTTTTGCTGTTCGTGTAGCAGAATAAAAAGCTCAATACCGATTTTCAAGTCGTAAAAGATTTGATTCTTCGCTTTTTGCAAAGACGAGGTAAGATTATTTTTTTCACTTTCGAGAGGGGCCCTTCCGCCTTGGCGGGGAGGGAGAGGTTCTCGTGTGATAAAAAATAACTTACCGAGTCTTTAACGAATTCCAACCAAGTAAAGGTCAGGCAGTTTATTGGCTTCCGGGTTAAGATTAACGAGGACGATGATTTTTCCGTCGGAAGTGGTCGTGAAGAAATTTGATTCGAACGGGCCAGAATAGACCGTTTGTTTATTTTCGTTGTCGTAGTCGACGATCGAGATCTTTTTGTTTTCTTCGATGACCAAGTGGCGGGAATCAAAGTACCATTGGATCGGGAAGTTGCTGTTGATTGATTTCCAGTTGCCGATAAAGTAATTTTTATCCTCTTTTTTGTCATAAACATACAGGCCGTTTTTCTTCAGGCCTCTGGTTTCGACAGTTTGGTTTGTGGCGATCATCGGCGGCGTGATCATGGCCGGCAAGGTGACGTTGTCCATGGCTTGATACAGGACTTTGGTTTCGCTTGGAGAGAAAGCAACTATTTTGAAAGAATCAGAGGCGATTTTGGCGAAGTCTCTCGGGTAAGTCTCGAGAATTTTCTGGAAATTGTCGTCCCTTTGTTTTTGCCAGGCGTCAAGCAAGGTGGTTTTTGACGATGAAGGCAGGTTCAAAACTTCCTGGTTTTCCGTTTCCAGAGACATAAGATAAGAAACCTGGTCGGTACCGGTGCCGAATTCGAAAACGGCTTGTTTCAAGTCAGGTGAAACAGTGACCGACGCTTGGGAAAAATCAACGGTGTCTGGCAGAAGCGTTTTTTTGACGATGGTTTTTAGAGGGACAAAGAAAGGCAGTTGGTTGTGGCTGGCGTCAAAAAGATAGATGCCATCGGTGGCAAAGATAATCGTTTGATCGCTGTCATCCAGAGGAACGGCTTTGATTATGCCTAAGTTGGTTAAGGGCGATAAGGAGGGATTGGTCGGGAAGAGAGTGGCATCGATGTTGAGGACGAGTTCTCCTTTGAGGGTGACCGACTTGCTCCAACTTGTGAAACCATCCTTTTTAATATCGATATTATATTCTCCTGGCGGCAAGGTCAAATTAGTGTCGGTTAAACCTTTCAGTTCGTCGTTGATAAAAATTTTGGCTGTTTTTGGATTTGAAGTAACGGCAATGATTCCGGTTGAATTCAAGGAGCCTTTTTGGAAATCAAAGCGATATCCTCTAGCATAGGCAATCACTAGACCTAATACTGCCACAAATAATAAAAAGAATATCAATCTGGATAACAATTTCATATTTTGCGCTTTATATTATACAATAAACAATATGCTCTTTCGTGGCAAAATCGGTATTGATTTGGGGACAGCCAACACTCTTGTTTACGTAAAAAACGAAGGGATCGTTTTGAATGAGCCGACGGTCGTTGCTTATTCCTTGGAAGACAAAAAGATTCTGGCGGTCGGTGACGAAGCCAGGGAAATGCTCGGTCGGACTCCCGGATCAATTGTCGTCTCCAGGCCGATGAAAGAAGGCGTCATCGCCGACTATACCACGACTTCGGCCATGATCACTTATTTCTTGAAAAAAGCCTTAAGAGGAAGCGTCCTGTGGCCTGAGGTGATGATTTCCATTCCCGGGGGGGCGTCGCAGGTCGAGAAAAGAGCCGTGGTAGCAGCTTGTAAACAGGCCGGTGCCAGTAACGTCTATTTGATCGAAGAGCCTTTGGCAGCCGCCATCGGTGCAAAAATTCCCATTTCCCAGGCTTCAGGGCACATGATCGTCAATATCGGCGGAGGAACGACGGAGGTGGCGGTGATTTCTTTGGGCCAGCTCGTCGTCAATAAAACAGTTCGGGTCGCCGGGACGAAAATAGACGAAGCGATCATCAACCATCTTCGCAAAAAACACAACATCATCGTTGGCGACCGGACGGCTGAGGATATAAAAATTAAGATCGGCAATGCGTTTCTTGAGGCATCGCCAAGAGTTGCCGAAGCAAAAAAACTAGAGGTCAAAGGCAGGGATTTTCAGTCTGGACTGCCGAAAATTTTCGAAGTCGACGAGATTTCCGTCAACGAAGCACTGATCAAACCATTAAAATCCATTTTGGAAGGCATAAAAGAGGTTTTGTCGCAAACGCCTCCAGAGTTGGCTGCGGACATCGTTGACAAGGGGATAGTCTTATCCGGAGGAACGTCGCTGCTTAACAACATTGACCGATATGTGACATACTACACCGGCGTGCCCTCATTTGTGGTCGACGAACCGCTTTTTTGTGTTATTAGAGGGGTTGGCATGGCGATTGAGAATCTAGATAGCTTCAAAGAGGCGATCAGATGACCTATATTAATTAACAATTTTTTAGTTTTTAGTTTTTAGTTTTTAGTTAGTTTTTAATTTTTAATTTTTAAACTATCATATAGTATTTGTTATTGTTAAAAATGAGTTTTTGTGCGAAAATATAATTTAAGATTATGTCAACAGTAAAAAATCAATAAAAATTATTTGAACAAAAATCAATAAAAATTAACAACTTAAAATTAATAACTTAACCCATAAGAATTATATAAAATATGAATAAAAACAAAATCTTAGGTGTAACGATTGCTACCCAGTCTAAGTCTGATACCCTAGAGAAAATTATAAAGTACATAAGTCAACCAAAGGGATTCTATCATGTTGTTTCCTTGAATCCGGAGATACTCGTCATTGCCCAAAAGAATAAAGAGTTTAAAAATGTCGTTGAGACGGCCCAAATCAAAATAGTCGATGGCATGGGGATTGTCCTGGCGGGCCGATTCCTCAATACCGATGTTGGTGAAAGGTTGACCGGGGTAGACCTGATGGCAAAGCTCATCGAACAGGCAGGAAAGTTGCGCTTAAGAGTGCTTCTAATCGGGGGCGAACCAAATTTAGCAAATGAACTAGTAGAGTGCTACAAGTCGAAATATCCCGAGGCTAGTTTTATAGGACTAATGGGGATAAAAAATATCAAAACCCCTCAAAAATCCGAAGAGAAGACAATATTTGATATAGTGCGCTCCCATAAGCCCCATATGATATTTGTCTCTTTTGGTTCGCCCGACCAGGAATTATGGACAGAGCGTCACAAAAAGGAGTTCTCTAATTCGCTCGTAATGGGTGTCGGCGGCGCTTTTGACTTTCTGTCAGGAAAAACATCAAGGGCGCCTGAATTTGTAAGAAAAATAGGAATGGAATGGTTTTACCGGTTGGTCAACCAACCATGGCGCTGGAGAAGACAACTACGCTTACTGGAATTCACCTATTTAGTTATTAGGGAAAAATGGAAAAAGATCTAGCTTCGGTTTTTCATTATTTTGCCGTTTTCGACTACTTTCCGGATTTTCCGACGGTTTATACCTTTTTTCCAAGGAGAATTTCCCGAAAACAGCTAAAAAAACTGTATGAGGCTCGAAAATATACTGTAGGGGAGTATAGTAAGCAAATAACAAATAATAAATATCAAATATCAAAAAAAAAGCTACAAAGCTTGCGTTTTAGATTGTATGTAAAGCTTATATCTCTATTTCCCCAAATAAAATTGGTCGGACTGTCAGGGTCGATTTCGATGATGAACGCTAAGGAGAATGACGACATTGATTTATTTATTATTACTACAAAAAACAGACTATTTACTGGACGATTTGTTGCCTTGGTTTTGGCACAAATTTTAGGGTTAAGACGTCATCGAGAATTACAAAAGTTCGATACCGCTTTTTTCGACCGCCACACCCCAATGGGGCCCCTGGCGATAGTCTCAAAAAGGGTATCCTCACTTTTGTATAAAGACAAAGTCTGTCTCAATTTATTTTTTGACGAACGTGAATTAAATGTTCCCGAGTTCAAGCAAACTGTCTTTGTCGGTCACGAAGTCCTCCAGATGAAGCCACTGATAAATAAATCGCATACTTATGAAAAGTTCTTAAGCGCTAATCAATGGGTACTGTCATTCTTTCCGAACGCGGCAAAAATTTCTAATTTCAAATTTCTAATTTCAAAATTCAAAAATTATAAATTGAATAAAAATTTAGAATTAAAAAATAAAAATTTTAGCGACTGGATTGAAAATAGCCTAAAAAAACTCCAATTAAAGCTAATCACTCGTCACCGTACCACCGAGCTCATCACTTCCACCCAGCTTTGGTTCCACCCGGACGATTTTGAAAAGACGATAAAAAGAAAACTTCGATAACTCTATCTTATAGTCTATTTTTTCTTCTAATATTTATATTAATATGAGGTCCTATAAGCTTGTAAAATAGGCTCAAATATGATAACCTATAATACTTTTATTATATGGCAAGAAGAGAAAATTTAGTTTCAAAATTGGAGAGGGAACACGGGGAAAGTAAGAAGCTTTGGTTTACTTCAAGTAGAGATGGTATGTTGATTGTGATCCCGTCTTTAGCAAAAAACGATTTAGCTAGCTTATTATCAAAAAAACATCACCCAGGTGGAATTATTAAGCTCGATAGACCGCCAGAACCACATGAATTATCAAATTTTAGTGGAATAGTTGCGTTAGAATCGAATCCTGGGACAGGCGATCCATTGACAACTCGCGCGGTTTGGCAAACTAATAACGGACCAACTGCCTTAGGTGGTATTTTTACATCCCAACAGCCTTATTTAGAGCATTTTGAAACTTTATCTGGAGTTCTTTTTCCTTCACAGATAAGCTACCAAGGACCAGTTAATGGAGAGATTATTGAACCATGGATAAGAGCATTATCAAGAAATACCACTTTGAATTTAACTAAGGTTCTCAGTTTAGACGAACAAAAAAAATCGTTAGAAAGCTTGTTACATTTAAATAGGCAGAAAAAAGTAACAATAGCAATTTACGGATTGGGTGATATTGGTAGTTTTGTGGCACAGTCCCTTTACTCTCAAAGTTCAAACGATAGTGGCATAAATAGACTCATTTTAGCTTCCAAAAGCAGAAACACTGTTGAAGCTATGAAAATTGAATTAGAGGACATCGGCCTAGAAAGGGATGCTCATCCGTCATTAATAGGTGTTACCCAAGACAATATTGAAGAAATTTTTGCCGCCGACATAATTTTATTTTTAGCCTCCGGTCCAATTCCACCGGCAGATTCGACTTCTATGAACGTGGATGTTCGTGCTGTCCAATATTCGGCCAACGTAAAAATACTAAGAGAGCTATTACAACATGCATCTAAGGTAAATTGGGGAGGAACTTTGTTAGTTGCTTCTGATCCGGTAGAACAGCTGGCTATGGCTGCGCTTCAAAGCTCTGTTTCTTACAATCACAATAATCAACGGATTGCAGGCTTTGGAGCTGCTATTAATTATGGTCGTGCCAGACGACAAGCGGAAGAAATGGGGCTTTCAACTAATGAAGTAAGAGTGTTTGGTGCGCATGGTAAATCAGTTGTCGCTGTTCCATCTTTAAAAGGCTACGATAAAGATGCCGCGGAGAAACTTTCCTTAAGGACAGGATTACGCAATTATAGGGTTAGAGAACAGTTAAAAAAACCTTGGCGTGCACCAGCGGCCTGGATGAGTAATGCTTTACAAAACTTGTTGAAACATGAGCAAACGTGGGCATCTTCTTTTTTACCTGGCAATGGAGGAAAAGATGATAATGGCGCTTTTTTTGGATCAAGATCTGTTGGAGATGTACATTTACATTTATGGGATGTAGGAACGGGAGGCGATTATAATCCAGACATAATGGATGTTTTAACTAGGGAACATCGTTTCATATCTTTAACTTCTAGAAACCCAGTATTTCTTTTTGTTGATCCATTCCACGGTGAATCTGATCCTAATAGAGCTAAACACATAGCATTTCATGAAGACGCTATGGAAGAATGGCTTAATGAGGCGGGATTAAATGCGAGTTTAATAAATACAACTGATTTGGCTTTAAGTACAAGGTCTCAAGAGTTGACGATGCGAATAGAAAAAGCCATTGTTGAGAATGATTTGGAAACAGAAAATTTAGCCAAGCAGGAATTATTAAAATTAATAGGAGCTTCTTTACATAGGTCAGAGCGTGATGTAATTGAAGAAAAAACGACTGTTATTGCCGAAGGTGTTTTGGGAGGGGAGTTATTATCAAATGTCAGTTATAGACAGCTGGCGGGAATCTGTAAGTCCATAGCTGAGAAGGTAGATATAAAATCATTGATAAATAGAACCATCTCTATATTGGGCGCAAGAAGAGAGCCAGAGGTTGATGTTATAAATTTATCCGAAGTGAAAACGACTACTTTGCTTGAAGGGTTAAAGCACCCTCATTTGGTCAATAGGATGAAAAATTGGCAATTATTGGCACAGAGTTTGAAGGATGGGTTTGAAATTTCTCCAGCGATGGCAAAAAAAATAATGACTTTAGTCAATTTTGGGGATGATTTTACGCTTTATCAAATATCAACTTCCGAAACTACTAACATTGAATCAGTTAAGTTTTTATATGATGCGCAGTTAGAAGTATTGAACGAAATTCATACCAGAATGAATGGGTACAATGGTGTAGAAAGTTCGGACGCAATTATTTTTGGAACTACGGGAGCTCCATTTGGTCAACATCACGTCAAAACTATCAAGAGCGGTTTTCAAGCGATTAAAGAACGTTATAGTCAAAGTCAGACAGAGGCTTTCATTGCTCTAGATGATTTTAGCCGTTCAAAAGCGGAAGCGATTGTTAACGGTCAGATTCCATCGCTGGCTTTAAGGCGGAGGATCGCCCTTTTGCAATCTATAAACGAAGATATGATCTATTTGGTCAATCCGGCAATTCCAATCTGGTTTGATATAAACAACGTTCATTTATTGGAGCAAATTCAAAAAGAGGTCGCTGAAGGTGAAACAGTATGGAGGTTAATTGGGGGAGACAGCTTAAAAAACTATCCAAGAAGCAATTTATACAGTAGTATTCCTCACATTGTAGACGTTAGAGGTGAAGACAGAAAGGCAATTGATTCTTTATTAAATAGGATGCGTTTTAGAGAGTACTTACTAACGGATAATGTTTTTTCATCGTCAACCCAAATTAGACAGGATTTGAAATCAGGAATTAATTCAAAAGAAATTAACGATTTAACCGCGGCTTTTATAAAACATTACAATCTTTTTCAATAATTTTATGAATATAGAGCTTTTGAATAAAATTCCTGAGGTAAAAAAATTTTCATCTCTAGAGAAAGATGGTGTTTTTTTATTTAGACAGTTTGATCAGCTTGGCATATGGCAAGGTTTGGACAGAATTAACAGAATAGAACCCGCTTTACGTTGTGCTACTCTCGCCACTAATGCAGCAATTAGACTCAATGAAATAGCAGAATTAGCCGGTATAGATCCTTTAGTATCTCCGAAAGCCACTTTTCTTACCGGATTGTTGTTTAAATCAGGACAAGCTATAGATGATTCTATTGTCAAACGTTATGATTTAAATCGATCCGATCCTCATTTGCTGCATTTGTATAAATTTCCGAGTTATGTGCCAGAAAGAACTATAGAAACAAGTAATGTTTTAAAATTAGCGCTATTACTTGAAAGATTAGGTCATCGCGAATATGCGGAATTAGTTTTGCACGGTCCCCATCCCAAATTTTTTGAAGAAGCCAAGTTACCAACTGTTTTGGTTTCGTTAGCTAATGCTAATCTTGGCTTAGATAAAGATAATACTTGGCATAGTTATCTTCACCCGGCGGTCAATCTATTGGCGATTGAACCTTATGCGGTCAGGTCAGACGAGCTACCACCGAGTCAAAGCAAAGATTGGATTGATAGAGTACAGATGGTGGCGATTAATACAGCTTTGCAACATGCTTTACGCATGAATGCTGGCATAAATTTTTCTGATCAGTTTTTTGGTTCTTCGCATGAGGAGATTATCGAAAGATGGGTAGTAGTTGGTGAGCTGTGTAAGCAATTAGGAATTCCTTTACCGACAGAAGAAGATTATGTCTTGCAGAATAAAAAATTGCCCCTCCTAAAACGTTGGGTTGAAGAAAACAACATAGTTGACCGTTTAAAATCAACAGAATTAGAAGGTAAACACGCATTATACAGTCACAGTGAGAATGTTTCAAAATTAATGTCTCATCTTGCTAAAGAAATTAATAAACTTTCGGTAGAATGTGGTGGAAAACCACTTTTAAACGAAGAATACCTTGGTTTGATCGGATTGTGCCATGATTGTATAAAAGCTTTTGACGAAGAAGAAGTAAGATGGCTAGAACAATTTAAAGGATATGAAGTTGAATTTATGCATACATATCCCTCAGAGGTAGTTGCAAGGGGAACGGTTTCCTTAAAAACAAGTCACGATGCTAAATTATATGCTTGGTTAAGGCATTTTGAAGATGACAATTTGTCACCTCATGAAAGAGGAAAATCTTTAGGAATTGCGAGCGATTTCCTGTCGGGACCTTATCATCTTTCTTCTTTTGTTTCAGCATTGCTTTCGTATTCTGATTTATCCGTCACAAAAGAGGATGGCAAAACGGTATTTAAGCCCGATATTACCGAACGTTTTATAGATACGACGCTGAAATATGTTTCCGACCAACATACAGCAATCATCAGTTATGCTAAGCTTATGACCGTTGCTGCGTCTCTTTCTTGGTATTTGCGTTTGCCTTTGCCTAAGGACGGATCAACTGATATTTTAGATGGAGCTACAGAGGTTCTAGAAGTTTTACCGATTAATGATAGTCAAGCAGCCAAAAAAAATCTCTCGAATATTGCTCATGTGCTAAGCATTTTTGGTATAAGTTTACCTAAAGAATTAAAGCAATAACAATATCAATAGATTAGTTTACGTTGCTTCGTATAATTTCTTCCAGTCTTTGTCTTTCAGCCTTTCCTTAACAGACGTTAGTTCATCTGTTCGATAGCCATTTTTTGCTTGTATCCTTGTGCAATGGCATAAGAATAGAAGGCTTCTTCAAGACTTAAATCGATATTGTTTTTCCTTGCTTCTTTCATTATGCTCATTGAGATTTTGACATTTTCGTACATCAATTCTTGAATGGCTTGATCGACAAGATCCGAAGGAATTTGTATCTCAAATAAGTTTTGCGCTTGTTCGAACCAAGAGGCAAAAACTCCTGCGGCATTTGCCAAGATTCCCGTTACGTTGTGAATGCCTCTCTTTTTGAATTCTCGAGAAGCGGCTGGCGTGACTGCGCCGTTACCACCTTGGACAACTACAGCACCTGTCGGTATATATTTGGCGTTCGTGCCATTGATTGTCATTTGGGCCGCCGAATCATCAATGTGCAAGGGAGCGTATTTTTGGAAGTAGTCGTTTGCTCCGGCGCTAATTTCTTCAGCTTGTTTTTTGCCTGATTCATGAGATTCTGCTATTATTTCTATATTTATTCCTTGCTCTTGTTTTTCTTTCGCCCAAGCGACCATATCTCCTTTTTTGTTGTATATCTGGTTCAATTCTATGATATCTTGTTCTTTGAAGCCTTCTTCGTTTCTCAAGACTACGCCGCCCCGAGCACTGGTAGCAGCGATTCCTTGAAGTTTAACGCCATATTTTATGGCTTCAATTGCCGCTCTTCTTTCAGCAGCTCCAACGCCACGTATAAACAAAGATTCCCCTTTGAGCGGAATATTATTTGCTTCACAATAAGCTTTTCTGGCAAACCAGATGCCTAGACCAGTAGCGTCGCCTCGTGCTTCAAGCCCACCAATATCTTTACCGGTAAGCATTCCATAGTGAAAATTAAGATCGACAGCTTTTCCTTGAGTCAGAGCAGCTTCTGCTTGATACTGTAAGTAACCGTCCAGTAACCACATTAAGATTGGTCTTCCGGCTAATTTTCCTCCCGACCCGACATCTCCTGAAACACGATCGATCAAAGGTCCAATGGCACCGGCTTTTGCCAGTTGATAACCGGTTTGTTTTAAGGCATTAGCTTTTAAAAGCTCTAATTCATCTGACGAATAATCGCCTTCTTTTCCTTCAAGGGCAATATAGAGGTCGGCTTTACCGCCACCAGCTAAACTATATAATTTAGCCATTTTTAACAGCGCTTTCCTTTTTGCTTCAGGTAAATTCATCTTTCTTATGACTTTGCTTAATTGTCTTTCGAAACCAAGGCCGATATTTTTTGCACCCATCGCTATTGCTAAGCCAAGTCCTTCGTCCAAAACGCCTTTTCTTACCTGTTTTAAGTCAGAGAAAAGTACTTCTCCTTTATCGTTTTTTGGACTCAACTCCACGAATTTTATTCTTAGACCACCGCCAGTCGGGGTGATTTTTCCGTTTTTTCGACCTTTGCTGTCGCGGTCGATGACATCAACAGCCAATCTTGTTCCAAAAAATTGGCATTTTGTTCCGGCCATAGTACCATCTGCTAAAGTTGCAAATCCTGAAACATCTGTAATTCTTGTTGGAGTAAGCCAATCTCTAGTAAGATCTGCATTTTCCGGAAGTTTGTCTATTCCAAGAAGTTTAGTTATTGATGGATTATTGAGTTGAAGTATTTGTCTCAAAGCATCGTATCCGAGCTTATGTCTAATTTTTTCACCTTTTGCAAAACTTGTTTCACCGGGACGAAGATCAATTCTGTGCTTTGTTTCTACCTGATTTAATGCTTGCGGCATATTTTTTAAAAATTATAATATAAAAATTACTGACGTATATTATATATAATGATCTTACAAAATACAAATATTACGTTTTTAGTGTTAGTTTGTTGTCTCGGTCCGGATTCGATTAAGCGAGGTCAAACTTCTTTTGTGTAGCAGGTGCCGATGCCGGCGGTTTCCATCTGGTCCATGATGGCTTCGGCACGTTTTACGTCGATCTTGAGGGCATCGGAAAGCATTTTTGAGGATATTTCGTCGTACTTGTCCATGACTTCAAGAGCCTTGGAGAATAGGGGATCGCGATCGATTTTGGCGACGGCGGGATTTTCCTGAACCGCGCCCGGTTTTTCCAGGTCACGCAACCGTCCGTCGATATCGTCCAGCTTTTTCAAAATCATTTTTACTGACTCGTCCATGGCTTTATTATACATTATTTGTTCAAATAAGAAGAAACTAATTGTGACAGAGATTTGCTTTGCCTGATCATGTCGGTAATTTTTAATATCGCCGCCGCCGTCCATGATTGACGGGGCGAGCCTAGACCGGTCGAGTTACTTTTTAATCCCTGGCCCTCTTTTTTGGCCCGGTAGTATTCGTGAAAGCCGCCTTCGACGTCGTCTTTATCAATCATGCTGATGGTATCGGCCATGATTTTCGCCGCCAGTTTTTCATGACCGTAGTAGATTAATCCTTCAATAATTAGGGTATTTACGACCGGCCAGACCGATCCTCGCCAGTAGCGGTCGGCTTCGACGATCGGAAAAGAACTGGGAACCAAATAGGTTTGCGGGGCTTGAAGCATTGTTTTAAAAAGTTGGTCGGCAAGTTGAGATGCTCTCATATACGGAATGGCCCTCGAAAACAGTGGTGCAAACGAAGAAGTTGTTTTAACTTTTATCAGTTTTCCATCGGAAATATTTTTTGCAAAGTACAGTTTTTCTTGGTTGTCCCAGAGTGATTCCAATCCGGCTTTCGAGCTCGTTATCCAGTTTTCTATAGTTTTTGAATCTTCGGTTTTACCCAGCTGTTTGGCTATGTCAAGAAGGGCAAGGTCAGAACGCAAAAGGATGGCATTGCTTAGGGGGTCGGCAACCTTGTAGGGCGATTGATCGAGGATCTTTTTATAATCCCAGCCCCAGCGGGAATAAAGAAACATCAACAACAAATATTTATCATAATGGTTTCCTGTCGGCCTTTGGTTAGGCGGAATTAATTTAGTGTCGATTCTTTCATAGGCAACTCCGTTGCTTTCCAACCAAGTTTTAACGAACGTGAAAATAGAATTTTCATCGAGGGGTAAGTTTGGATCAAAACCGTTAATTTTCCCGTGTTCTTGATACCATGATTTAATTTCCTGTTTGAGGACGGAATTGTCGTGGAATGCTTCGTATATCGAATCCCACTTTGGCGAGTTGTCATCACCGTTCTGCCAAGGATGGATGATTATAAATTTATTGTCTATAAATAAATTTTCATAGATATAACTGTGATACTTGAAGAGTTTTGGGTAATATTCTTGGAGTAATTTAAGTCGGTCGGCTCTGGGGAGTTTATTGGCCGTTTCCAGGACTCCGTAGGCCGCATTCGGCGGCTGGGTTATTTTCGAGATAATTTCTCCTGTTTCAGGCAGATGGTTGTCATAATAAAGAAGGCTTGGTCCAGGAAAATAATCCGAGAGGGCAGAGCGGTTATACCTGATGTGACCGAGGAATCCGTCAGGAGTTTGTCCGGCGAAGAATTTGCTGATATCGGCAGATGATTGACCGACGTTGTTATTCCAAGCAGAGATAAAAAAAGTGTCCCAGAGCCATTGGAAAGGGTAGAGGAAACGAGGTTCAGTTTCTCCGGCGATCAATTTTTTTCCCGATGCGGCAGTGTATCCATTATCGTTTCCAGATTTCGAAACAAAAACGTTGTCTTTTAAGACCGTTTGAGCCTTGAGGATCAAGTCATCCAGATGGCGGAGGAGGTTAGGGTTAGTTGGCTTAATTTCAGATATGAAGGGTCTGTTCCATGGTGGTTGTCTTTCCCGGATTAAAATGGCCATGATGGATATAGTTCGTACTCTGCTTGATAAGATGCTGAAATTTTCACAGTCTGTTCGCCGTAATAAACGTTGTCAGTCGGCGTGGATGGGTTGGCTTGACCTTTCTGAAGAGTTGACTGTTGATCGGCTGCCGTTCCTTTGAGCATTGGCCTGAAGATCGGTCCACTATTGTCGGTAACAGATAAAAGTTTTCCGACTTTGAGGTTATTGATTTTTGCGATCGATTCGACCTGCCTTCTGGCGTCTTCCAGGGCAGCTTCTTTGGCTTTATTCTGCCAAGTTTTTTCGTTACTGACGGAATAATAAGTATTGGTAATCTGGGTATTGGCGACCGAGTTGATGGTGGAAAAAACTTTTTCGATATTTTTCAGACTGTCAATGACAACGACAAAATTTATCGATGGCACCGCAGTAGGCCATGGTCTGGGATACATCATGACTTCGGGACCGGCAGAGCTTGAATCATAAACAGGCGGATTGTAGCTAGTTTGGGTAATACGGCTCTCCGGGATCCCTAAAGACAGCAAAGCTGATTTTAGCTTTTGCGCGGCATCTTTGTTGGTGGCTTGAATGCTGATTGTTGCTTGATCGGTTGTCGCTTCGACTTGGCCGTTGCCGGTGATGGTGACGGTCTGCTTTGGCGCTTTGTACTGTTCTTGTAATTTCATCAGTCCGATGCCGATGGCAATGCCAAGAGCGATCAGTGCGACTGTCTTGAAGACCGACTTGGGGTTAAGATACATAACTTTAATCTACTCTTTTTTTCAAAAAAATCAACTTTTGAAATGAGGGATTCTTCCTAAAATTTTGTCGAATCGTCCAGGAATCTTAAACAAAACAGGATTATGGTATTGGCGGTTTTTTGATTGTTCCAAGAAAGCGTCCATTGTCTTTTGGAAATCTATTTGGCCCGGACATTCCGAGGCGGTCAGGTGACCATCGTTTTGATAGCCGGGAATTTGGTCGGATGAACCAAATCCGAATTTGAAATTCGGCTTATTGGTTCTTTTGCCGCTTTCGTCATATTCGACTATTGTCAGGGCTTTGCTATTTTTTTTTACTTTGCCGTTATCTGGAGTGACAAAAAGTCTGATCGTGTAAGTAGTCCGTTGCTCTTTGGGAAAATGCTTGCGGATTAACAACATGATTGGCGCATTTTTTCCGTTGAGGCTGAGTGATTCGGATTGGAACTCGTGTTCTAGTTTTTCGTCTGGTTGACGCTCCCGGCCTTCCCCGGTCAAGTAAATGAAATTCCTTGGACCCGATTCGTCTTCGATTTTGACCCAACTGTCATTTTTGATCCATTCGGCGCCCGAGGTTTCTTTTAGACTGGACATATTTGAATTATAGCGCTAATATGCCTAAAACTCAACAAGACTATAAAATTGTAAGAAGATGTGCTATAAAAATAATAAGGGCAAAAAAGTTTACAGTCCGTTAATAATTTTTACCAAACGATTATGGAAAAAATTCCAGTCAACAAACTTTTGGATCTTTCGGGAAAAACCGCCATCGTCACCGGGGCGGTCGGTATCGGTTATGGAATCATTTGCCGCCTGGCCGAAGCCGGAGCCAACGTGGTCGTCGTCGGTAGGAGTCAGGAGGAGATTGACAAGACCGTTGCCGAATTGGCAGGTAAGAATCTTAAGGCCAAAGGCGTCAAGGCCGACGTGTCAATCGAAGCGGACGTGAAAAATATGATCGAAACGACGATCAAAGAATTCGGAGGCATTGATATCCTGGTCAACAATGCCGGCATCTATCCGTCGATTCCCGTCCACCAGATGACTTTGGAAGATTTCGACAAAGTTCTTTCCATCAATTTGAAAGGAGTGTTTTTGACGTCGAAGTATGCATCCGAGCAGATGATTAAACAGGGGAAAGGCGGCAAGATAATCAATATCACCTCGATCGACGCCCTTCATCCGTCCATGATCGGCCTAGCTCATTATGATGCTTCAAAACACGGCGTTTGGGGTTTCACGAAAAACCTGGCTTTGGAGCTGGCGCCCCACAAAATCTGGGTCAACGCCGTTGCGCCGGGTGGAATCGCCACGCCGGGGACGACCAAGATGACCGGCGGTCAAGTCCCGTCAGCCGAGGATATGAAGAAGATCATGGAGGCATTCTTGAGCAAAATCCCCATGCACAGGATGGGCGAGCCCGATGATATAGGGAAAGTGGTGCTGTTTCTGGCGAGCGAGATGTCATCCTATATGACCGGCAGCCAGATCGTCGTCGACGGAGGGGTATTGTTATCCTAAAAGATTTCAGCGTTCTTTCAGTTAAGAAGTATAATTTTATTGTTATTAAAAATTATTTATAAAAATATGTCACACCATGACGGAGGATCGTGCGATTGTCATCATCACTGTTGTTGCTGCCACTGCGGCGGAGGTCACCACGGACAGGAAGAGGGTCACAAGATGGACTGGGAAGCTCACTTCAAGGAAATGAGCAAGGAAGAGCTTGCGATGAAAAAAGAAAAGCTCGAAAAAAAACTGGCATTGGTGAACAAACTTTTGGGCAAATAAGCTTTTGGCTAGTTCAACTTCCAAATAAAATAGTTGAGCAGTCCGGCAAAAGAAACCCAGAAGAAGTAGGGGAGTAATAACCAGGATGACGGTTTATTGACTTTATAGAATTGGAAGATCATGACGATGATCAATAACCAAATGATAAAGATTATCAATAATGACAAAAACAGGTTCTTCATCCCGAAAAACACCGGAGTCCAAATAAGGTTAAAAAACAGTTGAATAAAAAATAAACGTACGTTTAATTTCGCCTGTTTAGTTTTTTTGATCCAATTCAAATAAAGAGCCAATCCCATCAGCAAATATAAAACAAACCAGACCGGGCCAAAAACCCAGTTTGGTGGAGAGAAGGTAGGCTTATTCAAGTATCGGTACCAAGAATTAATTGAACTGATGGTAAAAAAGGCCCCAATTCCTCCGGCCAGCTGCGGCAATATCAAAGATAATGAGAGTTTTTTCATCTGTATAATGATTCTATCGTATGGAAGACAAGTTTTCCAATCGGGCAGTCAGCAGTCTTCTCAGGTCGATTGCCACGGTTTACGTCCTGAAAGACGAAAACCGTTTCCGGGTGGTCGCCTACGAAAGGGCGGCCGACGCCGTCGATCACCTTGCCCGGGAAATCAAAGACATCTGGCAAGATAAAAAACTCGAAGAAATCCCGGGGGTCGGCAAAGCGATTTCTTCTCATCTTGACGAATACTTTCGGACAGGACATTCCAGGCATTTTGACGAAATCCTCAAAAAAATCCCCGAGTCGATATTTGTCTTGATGCAGATTCCGACGATCGGGCCGAAAAAAGCTTATAAACTGGTAATGAATTTGAATCTTTTTGATAAAGATACGGCCGTTGAAGATTTAAAAAAAGCCTGTCTTCGAGGAAAAATCGCCCAAATGGAAACCTTTGGCGAAAAGTCCCAATCGGACATTCTCCAGGCGATTGGTATCTATGAAAAACGGTCGATCAAAGAAGAACGGATGATTTTGCCTTATGCGTTTTCGATTGCCGAGCAGATAATAGATTATCTAAAACAGAAACCTTACTTCAAGAGGATCGATAAGTTGGGCAGTCTAAGGAGAATGGTGGAAACCATCGGAGACGTTGACCTGGCCGCCGTAGTCGATGTTAAATATAACCAACAGGCGATCGACCATTTCATCGCCTATCCGAAAACTATCAAAATAGACAATGCCGGCGACAAAAAAGCTTCAATCATCGTGACGCCCAATGTGCGAGTTGACCTACGGATTCAAGAGAAAAATAGTTACGGCTCGATGCTCCAGTATTTTACCGGAAGCAAAAACCATAACATCAGACTGAGGGAGTTTGCTTTAAAAAAGAATTATTCTCTGTCCGAGTATGGGATAACCAAAGTTGAAAGTTCCCTCTCCGTTAAAGCTACGGCGGATGAAGCAAAAATAAAAAAGTTTAACAGCGAGGAAAGATTTTACGGATATCTTGGATTAAGATGGATTCCGCCAGAAATCAGGGAAGGGACTGACGAAATCGAATTGGCAGCGAAAGGTCAATTGCCAAGTCTAGTAGATTTGAGGGACATTAAAGGTGATCTGCACGTCCATTCTAACTTTGATTTGCAGCCGTCACACGACCTGGGAGAAGACAGTTTTGAGGCAATGATCAAAAAAGCCGAAGACTTAGGTTATCAGTATGTTGGTTTCAGCGAACACAATCCGAAAAGCAGCCTGCTGGACAAGGACGTTGCTGCCATCTTGAAAAAAAGACGGCTGGTTATCGATAAAATCAAAGCAAAAAATCCGGGCCTAAAAATCTTTAGCGGACTCGAGGTGGATATTTTGCCCAACGGCCATCTCGCCCTTCCTGAGGGATGCCCGGATTATTTGGACTATCTTATCGTCTCGGTCCACAGCGCTTTTGACCTCGATGCCGAAGCGATGACAAACCGGGTGTTGGAAGCCTTGAAAAATCCAAAAGTCAGGATACTTGGTCATCCGACCGGAAGATATTTTGGCAAACGTGAAGGATTCGCTTTGAAATGGGAAAAAATCTTTGACTTCGTCAAAAAAAACGGAATTGCCTTGGAAGTGAATGCTTGGCCGGAAAGGCTGGATTTGCCGGATTTGCTGGTGCGTGAGGCCGTTAATACGGGAGTAAAATTGATTATTAACACCGATGCTCACGCCGCTTCTCATCTGAATAACATGTTCTACGGAGTCGAGGTCGCCCGGCGCGGTTGGGCGCAAAATAAAAACATCGTCAACTGTCTTGATGCTTCTGACTTCAAGAACTGGCTGGTCGGTTAAAGAGGAGAGATGATGGTTTTTTCACTCCGAGGAATGTCTTCGAGTAGTTTTGTAATTGGTTTTTTCAAGAGCGGATGAACAAGGTTTGGTTCAAGGTCGACAATCGGCTTGAGGACAAAGTCGCGCCGCCAGGCGTCCCGGTGGGGAATGGTCAACCGTTTTGATTGGCTGACAGTTTCTCCATAAAAGATCAGATCGACGTCGATTTCCCGCGGCCCCCAGCGGATCCGTTTCCTTCGCCCGACTTTTTTTTCGACGTCTTTCACGAAATCCAGTAGTTCTTCCGGAGTCAGGTCGGTTTTTCCCGACAATGCCGTGTTGAGGAAATAAGGTTGTTTGGTATATCCCCAAGGCTTGGTCTTGTAAATCGGGGCGGTTTTGACACCGCTTAGTTTTTGCCCGATAAGAGCGGTGGCTTTTTCGATGTTGGACTTGGTGTCGCCGACGTTGGCGCCAAGAGCGAGAAAAACTTTGGTCATCTTAATCTGTCGATAACGGCTAAAAATTTTTTGGTCGGTAGGACGTCGTGGGTGCGGACGATTTTAGCGCCAGCCAATACGGCGAATCCTGTTTCCGCCAAACCAGCTTCCAACCGGTCACCCGGTTCAGGAACGTAATCAAGTTTCAGACAATCTTTAAGGATAACTCCCAGATGGCTTTTCCTGGAAACGCCGACCAATAGGGGTCGGCCGAGTTTATTGAGTTTGGAAAAATTTTTGATTATTTCCAGGTTCTGTTCAACCGTTTTTCCGAAACCAATGCCCGGATCAAGGATGAAAGACGATTTTTTTATGCCACGGCTGATCCCGAATGTCATCTGCTCTTTGAAAAAATCAGTGATTTCTTTCAAGAGATTGTCGTATTTTATTTGGCCTGTTTGCATCGAGCGCGGCTCACCCCTGATATGGTAGATGACGATCGGTACCATGTGGCGGGCGACGACGTCGGCCAGTTTTTTGTCGAACCTGAATCCGGAGAGTGAATTGACCAGGTCGGCGCCGTTTTCGAGGGTGGTCTCGGCGACCTGGGATTTGTAGGTGTCGATCGAGATAATTATCTTTTGGTTGCGTTTCCTGACGGCTCGTAAAACCGGCAGGATGCGGTCGAGTTCTTCCGGCGCCGAAACTGAGCGTGAACCAGGTCTGGTCGACTCGCCACCGATATCAATGATATCGGCGCCCTCTTCGATCATTTCATCCGCTCTCGCCGCCGCTTTATCGACGTCGTTGAAGTATTGGTTAGCGTCGGAAAACGAGTCGGGAGTGATATTCAGGATGCCCATCACCAGTGTTTTTTTACCGGACGTTAAAATTTTGTCAAAAAACGATTTTCTGTCAAATGTCGGTTTTGGCATTTTTATCTCGATATTAAATTTGCCACCTCATCATGTTCAAGATCAGGATAAGGAGGGAGAAGAAGTAAAGGGTGTAGAAGTAAAGCCAGGATAGTTTGAGGCGTTTGAAGACATAAAGGAATCCAAAAAAGAAATAGGCCTCGGCAAGATATACGACGATCGGCCAGCGGAAGAAAAATATGTTGATCGTCGTATAAATGACCGACAGGGGTAAGGTCAGGAAAATGTTTTTATAAAGGGTTTTCATCTTCGATTGGAAAACCGACCGGGAAACCAGAACGACGATCAAAAGAAACAGCAGGTCTTTGGCGATCGGATACCAGTGCCAAACCAGATTGACTTCGGCTTTAAAAAAAATTCTGACGACGTCGTCGAGGAAAGTTTGGAAGATGAAGTCGACAAGATAGGTCAGGTTGATGACGATGTAGCCGAAGACCGCCACCAGCAGGGCAGACAAGATTTTTTTAACCGTCTTGTTCTTCATTTTTTATATAATAAAGTTTACCAAACTTTATGGTGAAAACGTTGTCAAAAGAAAAAGATTTTTTTTACCGAAGCGTTTATAACCATGTTTGGGACACGGTCGCGACTAATTTCCTGATGGAGCAGGCAGGCGGAGCAGTGACTGATTTGTATGGCGAACCTTGGACCCTAGAGTCGACTACCGTCGTTGCCGCCAGGGACCAAGACCTTCACAAAAAACTGATTGAATATCTGGCATGGTGATAAATATCCCGGCGGAGAGGGTGGGATTTGAACCCACGCGAGTCTTGCGACTCAAGGGGTTAGCAACCCCTCGCTTTGGACCGCTCAGCCACCTCTCCTTTGCCCGCCGTATCTTTAGCGAAAGTCAACTTTATTATTATAAACTATCAGTGCCGCAGAGAGGACTTGTTCAACTCGCAGTTAACGATTTTATGAGTTCTACTGCGAGTTAATCCCGCCGTTTTAGGCGGGAAACCTCTCAAAACCTTTGTGGGCGAGGGGGGAGTTGAACCCCCAAGAGATTGCTCTCACTAGCTCCTGAAGCTAGCGCGTCTGCCATTCCGCCACCCGCCCAACAGACTGCTCCCGCCTTCGTTTCACTTCGGCTGGGATTAACTGACAGTAATTACTCACTTTGTTCGTAAACTGTCAGTTGAACAATTCCGCCACTGCGGCCGTAGTTAAATTATATCATCTAAGTTATAATATTTAGATTATGAAGAAAGCCAATGGATGCGTTCTATACCTGGTCCGTCACGGGCAGACCGAGTGGAACGTCAAAAGATTGATCCAAGGCCATATGGATATTCCTTTAAACGGTAAAGGAAGAAAACAAGCGTCGGCTTTAGCAAAAAAACTGGAGGATATCCATTTCCACGCCGTCTACTCATCAGATCTTTCACGGACGAGCGAGACAGCCGAGTTGATCGCCAGGCAACACCACCGGGAAGTCGTCACGACGACAGCTCTGAGGGAAAGGTATTTCGGCAAATTCCAGGGAATATCTTTCGGGAATAATAGGAACATACTCAAACTGATCAACGACCTGAAAAAATCGACCGTCGACGAAAACGAAATCGAAAACGACGAAAAAATGATGAAGCGCTTTGTCGGTTGTCTTCGACAAGTCAGCCGTGCAAATTTTGGGAAAACCATCCTCGTCGTCACCCACGCCGGGCCGATGAGGACTTTCCTGATCACGATCGGTTGGGGGAGTTATGAAAACTTGACCGAAGGCTGCATAGATAATTTGGCCTTCGTAAAATTGGTGAGCGACGGAGAAAATTTTACGGTCGAAGAGACGAGCGGAATAACAAAATTAGCCTCAAGCGCCTACCGGTAGATTTCTTACTGCGTTGACTATTCCTGCCAGACCGGCAATGGCAGCTCCATTAGGATGATTGGCGTAGTGTTTTATTTCATATCGGGGGGTTTGTTCTGATGCAGCCAAAATCGTGTGGGAACCCAATTTTTCAAACATCGCCGTATCCAGCGGAATTATGTCTCCGCAAACGACTGCCGGTAATTGATTTCTTCTCGACATGACAGCGTCATAATAGCTGCCTCTTCGTAAGTAAACCGGGCTGGGAAAACCGGAAAACATCTCCTCGTCGGTTGCAGGGACGATTTCAAGATCAGGAGTGATCTCCCATTTTCTGGCCAGGCCGATAGCATCAATTCCCTTGACATTTTCTGGACCCATAATTTTGGCAATATTCCCCTTTACCGTGTTTGGGACATGCCAATCTCCCGGATCAGAGTTGGAAACGATGGCCAGATCGAGAGTTTCTCTAAGCGCTTCAAGTGCTGGTTTTGCGTCGTCGGCAGGGATTACGGGAAGTTGGGAATTGGTTTTAAAATGGGTTGCCCTCATCAAAGTTTCCATTGCCGCAGCATCATTCGGTAACGGTTCAGAAGTTTTAGCTTTTTCTTCCCGATACTGGTTAACGGCTATTTCGGCAGCGGCTTGGCAGAGGAGCGACATATCCATATCGGCAGAGGCAGAGACTAGTCCATTATTACGAAGGCCGAATTGGCCAGGTGAGGCGCGTACTATAGCCATTGCGCCGTACATCCGGTCAGCAATATCTTGTTTGGGAAGCCCATATTTTTCTGCAACAACTCCAGAAAAAATGTCGACATAAGCGTCTAAATTAGGCCAAGTCAATAGAAATACGCCATCAAAATCAAAAACCCCGTAAGGTTTAGTTTCGGTCATAGTTTAAAGGTAATTATACTATAGGATTTACTTTTAAGCAACCTGATAAAAAAGGAGAAATAGCCTTTTATCAATGTTAACGGTTTATTATTTTTTTGATAACGCTGTCCAGTTTTGCCAAAAATTCTTTTTCGGTAAGATCAGAGTTTTCGATGGTTATTTTCGGGAAATCAAGCCGTTGATAGAGATCAAGCCAATAAGGATAGATGTTGTTTATCGCATGTTTATAGACAGTGAGAGAGTCGCTGATTTCTTTATCATCTGTAGTTCCTTTGGCTAGAATTCTTTGCCGGTAACTTTTTCGTTTACGGGCAAAGGAAACATTTGGAGTAATGTTTATAAAAACTATAGATGAGTTAAATTCGTTGTATATTTTGAGGAATTTGGGCAAAAACTGATTGCTCAGTTTTTTAGAACCGATAAACTGTCCGTAGACGAGATGGAAAATGCCCATTTCCGCCACTATGATTTGATCGTAATGGTTTTCTATCTTGTGTAACTTTGCGGAAACTATTTCTAGAATTTTTCCTTCAAGTTCCGTGTCGGTATAAGCAGCTCCAGGATGATTTTTACCAATGACCGTGAATGGATTGATGTCCTCCAGAAAGAACCAATCCTGATGGTGTTTTTTGAGATGATTCAGCGCCGTGGTTTTGCCGGAAGCTTGAGGTCCGGCGATAGTAATAAAATGGCTCATCTGGTGTAAAATTATATCATGTTTTACGAAAAGTCAATAAAAATTATGGCCATGATCAAGGCGGCTAAGACGATTCTTCTCAACGCCCACCGCAGTCCCGACCTCGACTCTATCGGCGCTTCAACGGCAATGATGAAAGTTTTACGCCGGTTAGGAAAAAAAGTCGATATTGTTTGTCCGACGGACGTTCCTTCAGATTTTTTATTTATGGAAGGAGCAGAGGAAATCCGGACAATAGATTTTTCCACCTTTGATTTTAAACCTTACGATCTATTTATCATCCTTGATTCGGGAAGCTATGATATCGTTACCGGTAAAAAAGAGATTAGTTTGCCTGATATTCCGACAGTCGTCATCGATCATCACCGTAGTAATAAGTTTACGGACGTGAAATTAAAACTGGTTGAAGAAGAAGCCTCAGCAACTTGCGAAATGATCTATAAGCTGTTGACGGAATGGAAAATCAATATCGATCAAGAAATGGCAACGGCGTTATTTTCCGGCATCGCCGGCGATACGGTTTTTTTCCGGTATACCCAAAACACCAGAGAAACCTATAAAATCATTGGCCGTTTAGTCGAGCTCGGTGCGGACAAAGATTTGTTGGTTGAGAGTATGTTCAATAACTATGATTTTGACTCTATCCGGTTGGTGGGAGAATTTCTAAAAAAAATGAAAAAAGAAAAAAACTTCGTTTGGTCGGCGATTGATCTGGAAACGTTCCGAAAATACGGGAAACCAAAAGGGATAAGGGAGTTGAGCGCCGATTTGTTTTTCCAAAGCGTCAAAGGCGCCGGATTTGGGCTGGCCATCCTGGAGCAGGAAAAAAACAAGTTGTTTGTCAGTTTTAGATCCATAAAAGATACGGACGTTTCTAAAATAGCCAAAAGCTTGGGCGGCGGAGGCCACCGCAACGCTGCCGGTTGTACGGTCAGCGGAGAATTTACTTTAACCGTCAACAATATCATTGACAAAGTAAGAAAACTAATTTAGCATGATATTATGGCAAAAAGACACACAAAGGGGATCGATATCCATCATCCAAACATGGTGAAAATGGTTTTCATTATGACGTCTTTAGGGATTTTGGCATTACTCATACTGATAGTAAAATATACCAGTTTTAAAAGCGAGCCCGAAGCAGCCGTAAGAAAAAAAGATACGTTTACCAAATCATTAACCAAAAATTTGTCGGTGTTTTCGACCTGGGACAACGCTTGTCTAAAATATTTTAACCAAAATTATCCTAATTATCACGTCCATTATGCCCAAGGCGGTGACGTTTTTGCTATCGGTTTGACAGATACCTGCGGTAATTTTGCTTCTTTTTTTCACGAAGGATATCTACCCAATGACACCGGCGGTACGGAAGATGTGAGATGTTGTGTTAACTTGAATTATGTTTATACTGCCAATGATTTACGTTGTGGCGGGCAAGTTAATTTGTCATTGCGGTGCAAACCAAACTGCAATCAACCGTATGGAAATGATTTAGGAAACCAATATAGCTATACGATGATTAATACGTCCAGTTTTAATACTATCTGTGATACCGCTAGTCCCAATACTTCAGCTTTGTCTTTGGGAGACATCAATCAAGGAGCGGGGAATTGCTGTCTTATGCCATTGACTCCGACTCCAACCACGGCTCCACAAAATAGTCCTCAAACTTGCATAAATTATTTTTTCGGCACTTATTGTTACTGATTATCGGTTTTTTTCAAATCAGAAAGGCCTGTTTTTTTAGGATTTTTTCGATCTCTCGGTCGCTGATCTCGTGGTGCGGTCCGCGATGCGAGAGCAGGGCGCCGGAAAATGTTTTCGGGATGTGCATCAGTTCGTGGATCAAAGTCTTCATCTGCTCGCGGGGAGGCAGTCGGTCGTATCGTCTGGAGATTACCTCGATTATATAGTGTGGTTCTAGTCCGGCAACTTCTTTAAAGAGCCGGCTCATCCCCCAGATTCTTGCGTAAGCCCTGGTTTTGGCGTCGAAGGAGCGGATGCAGTGGATGTGGTTAATCTTTATGTGATCGAAATTTAATTCCTTAACTAAGGTTTTGACCTGTCTTTTGATTTCGGGGGCGAGTTTGTATTGCATATTGGTAACTAGGTTTTCTTATGATACTATATTAATGATGAAAAAAATCTTCATTATTTTTTTGTTTCTTTTTGGCGCGGTTTTTTCCGTACGGGCCGAAGAGATCAAAAACTTCAATTCACAGATTTCCGTCAACAAAAACGGCACGATCAGCGTTAAAGAAACCATCGTTTATGATTTTGGCGACGTTTATCGGCACGGCATCTATCGGACGTTGCCTTTTGTGAAAACCAACCAGGACGGCAAACAATACCGTCTTGACTACAGCGGTTTCAATGTCAATGACGAGAGTAGTTCGCCGTATCAATTTCAGGAAACAACAAGCGGTAACGATATCAGTCTGAAGATCGGCGATCCGGCGGTGACGATTACCGGCGTCCACACTTATGTGATTGTCTACCAAGTGGCAGGAGCATTGACTTATTTTTCCGACCACGACGAACTGTATTGGAATGTCACCGGAAACGGTTGGAATATCCCAATAGACAGTACTTCGGCAGAGATCAGTTTGCCGACCGATACGGAAGGTGTTCGAGGCGCTTGCTATACCGGCGTCCTAGGGAGCAAAGATTCAAATTGCTCTTTTTCTTATCGTCTCGGCACGGAAAAGATCATGGCTAATTCTGTTTTACCCGCCAACGAAGGTTTGACTGCTGTCGTTGGTTTTCCGAAAAATATTGTCAGCGTTCTGGAGGCCAAGCCATACACGCCGTTTTCTCAGACTTGGCTAGGAATGTTGTTGGCGGCATTTATGGTACTGGTCGGGTTTGCCTGGTATGTCGGGGCGCCGGTTCTGATAATCTATCTTTGGATTAGGTACGGACGTGACCCGAAGCCGACGGTCGGTGAAGTGTCAGCTTGGTTTGATCCGCCAAAAAGCGTCGTGTCAAAAAGATTTTTGCTGCCGGCCGAGGTGGGAACGCTGGGTGACGAAACCGCCGATTTGAAGGACGTTTCGGCGACGATCGTCGACTTGGCAAGAAGAGGTTACCTAAAAATAGAAGAAAGAAGTAAGGGTGATTTTTATTTTGTCAAAAAGAAAGATTATGGATCAAAGTCGGGATTGCTACCTTATGAAACCACCCTTTTGGAGGCATTTTTTTCCTCTGGCACGGAGTTTCACCTGAAAGACGAAAATATCTATAGCGACATAGAATCGGTCAAAAAACTTTTGTATAAAGACGTCGTCGACGAGAAACTTTTCGACAAAAACCCGGAAACGACGAGGACGATCTATTACGTTATTGCCTTGGTAGCTTTATTTACGGGTAACATTCCCTTGACACTGGTAGCTTTCATTTTCGGGCGCATCATGCCGAGGAAGACCCAGGACGGCAGCAATTCTTTCGCCGTCGCCAAGTCGCTGAAAAACTTCCTGACGACCCAGGAAAGGCAGCTTGAATTCCAGGCCGACAAACAGCTGATGTTTGAAAGGTTACTTCCTTTCGCGATCGTTTTCGGCGTAGAAAAAATCTGGGCGAAAAGATTCGCCGATTTGGAATTGAAGCCGCCGACTTGGTACCAGGGATATTACGGAGGTACCTTTAACAGCTGGATATTTATCGGTAGTTTGAATTCTTCGTTCAACAGTTTCCAGACGGTGGCGACCCCGATGCGCAGTTCTTCTGGTTTTTCTTCGGGATTCGGAGGAGGAGGATTTTCCGGAGGCGGGGGAGGCGGAGGCGGGGGAGGAAGTTGGTAGCTTCTTTTTAATGGTTAGTGATGTTTCTGGCCAGAGTACCGAGGCCAGCTCCTGCGGCCATTGACATGCCTGACCAAACCAACATATCATGATTCGTAGCTATACCTGCAGCAGTAACAACTAAACCACCTAACATCAATGCGAGTGAGTTTCTTGTGCTACTATAGCCGATAGCTCCACTACCTAATGTGATAATGCCATACATGATATAGGCTAGTTTGTCGATGGGGCCTAATCCTTGGTTGACTTTTTCCGTAATTCCAGTTTGCTGTAAAATTGTCGAAGCCTTTGCTCCTGCAGCTTCAAGTAATTTTGCATTCATAAGGAGCCATTTTATCAAAAATAGCCCGTTTTTTCAAAATAAACGGAAAGGAAAAGCGGAAAAACAGCGAAAAACCCTTGTTTGTGCTAAAATAAAATCAGTTCCCGTAGTTCAACGGATAGAATAGGAGTTTGCGGAACTTCTGATGGCAGTTCAATTCTGCCCGGGAACACTTCGTCGCTTCGCTCCTCAGTATAAACACTAGGAAAAAAGCGTAAAGGGGTTTACCCCGAACGAAGTCGAGGGGGCGTAGTTCAACGGCAGAATAGAGGTCTCCAAAACCTTTGATGGGAGTTCGATTCTCTCCGCCCCTGCCAGGATGAATTAATGTGTGTTATTCGATAATATAGCCTTTTTCTTTTAATTTATTTATTAAGTTTCTACTAGAATTGTCTGCACGTCTACTTACTAGATTTATTTCTACCAAAATTTCTGCTAATTTTTTAGGATCTAGTTGACTTTGTTTATTTGTAATCCTTTTTATCATGTCTTTGACAATAGTTTCCATTTTGATCACCTCCTTATTTTATATAGAGTAATTAATATAGGAATGGGAAATCAATAAGGAAGTTGTAATGTAAATTACTTTATCGGTTGAGTAGCCGTGTCGCTTGGGAAATCAGGAATGGTGGGGCTTCCTGCTGGTGGCGTCGGATTGGGAGTCTCCGCAACCGGAGGCGGGACAACGTCCGTCGGTGCCGGAGTCGGGTTGACAGAGCCGGTTTGTTCTTCGAGTTTGTCAAGCACTGCTCCTAGCTGTTCGTCGGTTTTGGCAGGAGTTCCTACCGGTGTGTTTATGTCGGAGACAGACGCAGTTGCTTCATTTAGCGGAGGAGTCAGCGGTGTTTCTCCGGGGACTGATGGAGTACTCGAAACTTCTGGCGCAGGTTCAACCGGCTTTGCTTCTTCGACCTTGGGCGGTTCCGTTGCGGGAGGAACAGCAGCCGTTGTTTGGTCAGGCTGGGCAGGGGAAGCAGAAAAACCGAACGTCGTATCGAACTCTTCCTTAGTAAAACCTTTCAGGACGGCGATCGAGCCGTCATCTTTTTCAACCCTTGTCACCGGCGTACCGGCGAAATTATTGCTGACGGCGAGCATTTCCGTCAAAAAATCTTTGTTGGTTTCAAGATTTTTTTCCTCATATTGAAGATTGTGGGAAGTCAAATATTCTTTTTCCTGTTTGGAAAACTGACATTCAGTTGTTGTATAAACAGTGATCTTCATTATAAATTCAGAATAGGGGATTGAAAAAGAAAAGTCAATATCAATTTAAAAGTTATTTTTTTGTCACCCCGACGGAGGTCGGGGTCCAGTCATAAAATCGTACAATTAGGTGCTTGGATTCCGGCCTTCGCCGGAATGACGAATCTGGTTTTTTTCACTCTTAATTTTCTTTTGAAAAGCATTAAGTTCTTTCAGCTTCCACATAAAAAGAGCGGCTTTATTCCTTGCGTTGGCGTCGACGACATAACGGAGAGCTTCCTCAAGGATCGGGCGGGGGATGGTTTTCGACAATCTCATATAGAGACTTTTTCTTCGTTCGTCGTTGAGTTTTTTGGATAAATGAACTGCAAAGGCCTGGAATTCCCGTGTAATATACTTGTCTTCAAGCGGGTTGAATTTTTTTAGAATATCCTTGACGGATTGTGCGTTAGTCATCCAATAGTTTATTATACAGTTTTATGTATTCTTGGGCGCTTTTTTCCCATGAGAAGTTTTTTGTCATGGCGGCAAGGACCATTTTTTTGAAGCGGGATCGATCATTATTCATGATATCAACAGCTTTTTTTAGGGTTTTTTCCAGGTCGTTTGAAGTATATTTGTTGAATAAAAATCCGTCGACGCCATTTTTAATTGAATCCTTGAGGCCTCCGGTTGCCCTAGCAATCGGTAAAGTGCCGTAGCGCATGGCGATCATCTGGATCAAACCGCAAGGCTCGAACTTGGACGGTATCAAAATGAAATCAGCTCCGGCGTAAATCTGCGATGCCAATCTGCTGTCAAAGATAGATACGTAGGCGACGCTTTTTTGGTAAAAACTGGCTAGCCAGTTGAATCTTTCTTCCCATTCGCTTTCTCCCTGTCCTAAGATGACGAACTGGAATTTATTAAGATTAATTCTTCTGATCATTTTATGGATCAGTTCAATTCCTTTCTGTTTTGAATCGAACCGGCCAATAAAGGCAATTAAGGGAAGTTTGTCCGATTGTGTCAGTCCCAACTTTTCCTGCAAGGATTTTTTGTTTCTTTTTTTTCCTTCGAAAGGCGAAAAAATTCCATAACCATAGTCTCCCGTCGGTTTTTCTACACTGAAATGGGCGCTGATGTCGTCATTTTTTAAAGGAGACCGCGAGTCGTTGTCTATTCCGTTGAGGATACCATAGATTTTTTGTCTTTCATTTTTCAAAATATCTTCCAAGCCAGCACCGTATTCTTCGGTCATGATTTCTTTGGCATAGCTGGGAGAGACCGTGTTGATCAAATCGGCGTGAGTAATGCCTTCAAGAAGGCGATTGATTTGGCGTCTTTGGATTTCCCATTTCACCACCCGGCATTTTTCAATCGGAAAACCAATTTTTTCTATCGAACTGATTGGTATTTTGCCTTGATGAGTGAGGTTATGGATGGTAAGGATGGTTTTGAAAGGCAGATTTTGATGTTTGATCAAAAGCGGTATCAGTCCTCCATGGCTGTCGTTACAATGGATAATTTGCGGTTGCCAAGAGAGGGTATTTTTTTTCAGAATTTCTATGATGGCCAGGTCGAAAAACGAAAATAAGTCAATGTTAGGCAAATCCAAAAAATTCTCGTTTTTGACCAGATATATGGGCAGGTCGGAGTTGATAAAATGGATTTGATATACGGAAACGGTTTCTTTTTTCTTGTTGAAGACGATGCTGATTTTATTGACCAATTTCTTTCTTAGACGATGAAGTTTAAGAGATCGATAGTAAGGCAAAATTACTTTGATGTCGATGTTTTCCGAGTAAAGACTTTTAGGAAGGGATCGGGCGACATCACCCAAACCGCCGACCTGAAAAAAGGGTGCCAGTTCCCAGACAACAAAAAGAACCTTCATGTTCAATTATAACAAAGTAAGTTACTTTTTTTCTACCAATGGTACGAATTTGTCTTTAAGAATAGTTTTTAGATCGTACTCGGTCCGGCTTCTGAAGTTTAGTTTGACCCGGGAACTTTGCTCCAAGAAATCTTTGACGATTTCGGCAGTTTGTTCGCTTTTAACGTTACGATAGTCGATGTATCTGATGAGTTCTCCTCCGATTTCCCGGAAAACTTTCAAGTCGGAGACCAAAATCGGAGTTTTAGTCAAGGCCGATTCAAGAAGAGGCAAGCCGAAGTTTTCGCTTTTTGACAAGAAAAACACCATATCGGAAATCTGGTAGAGATCGTGGACTTCGGTTCTAGCCAAAGCCCGGCTTAAGAAATCATTAAAAAACAGGACGTTTTCTTTCAAGCCGAATTGGCTGATTGTTGTTTTTAAATTTTCAAAATAAGCTTCAGTGGAATGATGTTTTGACGGTTGACCGGTGATGACGTATTTGATGTGAGGATAGGTTTTTTTCAGGTAATGAATGATTTCGACACAATAAAGAAGATTCTTCCGATCCATAATGTTGACGGGGGAAAGTATCAACGGGAAACTTTTTATCAATCCATATTTTTCAATAATTTCCCAGATAATATCATCTATTTCCAAAAAATGACGGATGTCTATTCCGTTGGGAATGACGACGGTATTAGCGTCGCTGAGCCCCATCAACTTTATGAACGGTTCGCGAAAACTTTCAGAAATCAAAATGTAGGTGAGGTTTTTGATTGGCGTCGTCAAGATGTCTTTTTCGAATTTTGAATTGGCGATTTTGTCGACGTCTTTGATTTTAAATTCATTAATGTAGGAATGATCATGAGTCCAGGAAAAATATTTTTTGTTAGGATATTTTTTTACGTAGTTTTTGAAAGCAGATATAAATGGCAGATTCCTGACTATCGTAATCATGTTATGGACGATGACGGTGTCGATGCCTGACAAAGCTTTTTCCAAATCAATCTCAATGGATTCAGCCAGTTTATAAAAGTCGTTGTCAATCAGTCCTTGTTTAAGAATTTTTTCCTGCAGGAAGGGATTGAAGTTCATCACCGATTGCAGCTCCGGTATGACGACCAGTTTGATTCTGGCGTCTTTTTCTTCTCCCGAGCCGGTGATAACAGTAATGTTATAACCTAAAGCGGTCAAGATTTGGGCGTGTTCCTTGATCATGCTTTCGACGCCGCCGATATTCGGTGGATAGGCAAAATGCATTAAAGCGATTTTTTTTGGTTCGACTGGGCTCACCACAAGCATTATTTTCGTAAATTTATAATCTCATCATAAGTTTTTTCGTAATTATTGACCATGGTTTCTACGGAAAAATTTTTGACGACGTGGTCGCGGCAGTCTTGCTGTTTGATCGAATTAATTTTTCCTAAAGCTTCTTTTAATCCTTCGAGCCCTTTTTCCGGAGCGACGACAAAGCCGGTTTTACCATCGAGAATTAATTCCTTGACCGAACCGCGGTCAAAGCCGATGACAGGAGTACCGCAAGACATCGCCTCAGCCATCACCAAACCGAAGGGCTCGTACCAGTTGATCGTCATCAAAAACGCTTTGGCATTTTGCATGAGGCGGGCGACTTCAGGCCGGCTTAGGGTCAATTCACCCGATACCGCGCCGACCCATTTTATTTTATCGGATAGATGAGGTTTAACGTCTTGGTTATAGAAGTTCATGTCTTCGACGTTGCCGCCCATTAAAAGTTCTGATCCGGTGTCTTCAGCCAGCTTGATAGCCCATTTGATTCCTTTTGGATCCATAAAAGTTCCGTCCGGATTTTTTGCTTTCGATAATCGGCCCAGCCAAAGCAAATGATTGTCTTTTTTTTCCTGAAAAGAATATACGTCGGTGTCGATGCCGTTATAAACCACTTTATAGATTTTAGTTTTACGGAAAAGCTTTTTGTGGGCTTCGGAAATCGAGATGAAAAAAGTCCGGTTGAATTGGCTTAAAACGTCGTCGAGTTCGGGAGTAGCTTGTGCATGAATGGTCGTCATCACGGGTGTTTTTAACTTGCTGGCGACGAGAAGATTGATGAACTCAGGATAGGTGTGGTTATGGACGATGTCATAATCGTTGCCGATCTCTTCGATTTTTTTAGCAAGTTTTACAAGAAAAGACGTTTCCGCGTAAAACGGGTTTTCGAAAGTCGGCATTTCGACGAATGACCGGTCGATGATGGGTATGGTTTCAACTCCAGGAATCTGACTGTCGGCGGTGCCGATCAGAGTCACTTGGTGGCCTTTTTTGACCAATCCGTTGACGATTTCGAAGATGATTTTAGGCCGCGAAGAGAGGACTTTTTCGTTGACGGCACGTTTCAGAAGGGAGGCAATCAGTATTCTCATAGATTAACTATACCAGGAAATGAGATTATTTTGAAGTCTTGAAGTTATAGTAGGCAAATTTTTCGTAAATGTTTTCGAATCGGTGGGCGATCGCTTCCCAAGAAAATCGTTCTACGGCAATTTCCCTAGCTTTTTTGGCCATTTTTAATCTTTTATCGTCATTTTCCAGCAAAAAATTAATCTTTTCGGCAATGTCTTTACTATTTCTGGGTCTTATAAAAAGGCCATTTTGGCCGTCCTTGACCGCCAATGGGATGCCACCTTTCCTAGTAACGACTACAGGAGTCTCGCAGGCCATCGCCTCAAGAATTACCAAACCCAGAGGTTCGTCCCAGACCGAAGGAGCCACAAATACATCAGCGCGGCTATAAAATTTAATCAAAAAGTCAGTGTCGGCTCCGAGGTGGCCGATGAACTGGACGTTTCCGATCTTTTCTTCTTTAACAATTTTTTCCAGGTTCTTTCTTTCCGGACCGTCTCCGAGGATCAGAACTTTGCCTTTGATTTTTTTTCCAGCGCGCACCAAATATTTTACGCCTTTATAAGCTGTCAATTTTCCGGCGAAAACGATCACTTTTTCGTTTTTGATGCCAAACATTCTGTCGATGTCCGAAGTGTTGACTTTTTTGAACTTGTCTATGTCGACACCTCCAGGAATGACGCGGATCTGATCACGATACTCGTCGCCGAAAATTTTCAGCATCCACTCTTTGGTATAAAAAGAATTTGGAATGATGCGTCTGGCTCTCCTTAAAGCGTCCATCGTCAGGGCCAGATAGCGCTTATCTTTTTGAGCGGTCGGTAGTTCTGACCCGTGAACGGTTATGATATAGGGAATCTGATAGGTCGATTTTATGAACCTGGCTGCCCAAGAAAAAGGAAAGGCGTGGTGGACGTGGATGATATTGGGTTTGAAATCTTCAACGGCGTCGACGGCGTGGTTCAAAAAACTCTTATAGATCGTAAGGATTTCCCGGTGGGAAATGTCTTTGTACAATCGACAATTTTTCCATTCCGGATGGCCGGTGAAAGCAACGTAAAAAGGCATTTTGATCGGGTACATCTTTACCGTGCTGTTTTTGATTTGTCTGGAGTCGGGAGCGACCATGGCGACGTGGTGATGTTTTGATACCTCACGAGCAAGGGCTCGAGCATAAGTGCCCGAGCCAGAGCCATATAACGGGAATGTTTGTAAGTACAACACTCTCATATTGGTTATAGGGAATTATATCATTTAATGACATAAATCAACTGAAGATAGAAAACAGTACTCAAAGATCTTCCAAAAGTTTTCCGACCCTGATTTTCAGGACTTTGGCGATGCGATGAAGGAATTTTATCGAAGGGTTGGCTTTACCTTCCTCAACTTCGGCCAAGTAACTCCGGTCGGTATCCGACAATATTGCCAGTTGTTGTTGGGAAAGCTTCCGTTTCGTTCTCGCTTTGATCAGGCTTTCGCCTAACCTTTTATAATAAAAATTACCCCTCATATCGAGGATCTTATTCGAATTAAGCTTCGAAGTCAGTTGGTTATAACCTAAAAACAATATAGTCTAGTTTATTTTAACAATCCATACTTTCTACTTATATCACAACGGTTATATCCAACAATGCCGTACAACCTCGGAGGTTGTACAACGGCCTTTGATAACGATCTAAAATTACTCCAAAATAAGCTTTTTTATCATTCTTAATTTTTTTTGAAAATTAAGGCGATTTTCGACAAATTCTTTATAAGCTCTAGGACTTTTTATAGAAATTTCCACAACGATTTCTTTTAGTATTTTTGGGTTAGTAATAAATTCTCTATATGATGATAATTCCCAGTCTTCGGGTTTTTTAACTAAATTCTTTGTTGTAGGATTTAAATGAATATAACGAGATACATGCAAAAGCTGTTCATTATTTTTTATTCTTATTACCTTAAAGTTTGATTGCCATAATGGACCTCTCCTTTTATATTTTGTATTAAAAAATTTAGTATAACTATTTTCGACATCACCAATATATTTTGATAAGATGTTGTTTCTTAGGAGTTTCAATAATAAATGATAATGATCGGGCATAATGTTATATGCTAAAAATTTTACTTTTGAAAAATCTACGTCTGAAATCAAACTTTTACAGGTAAAATAAGGATTTTTTCTCAAATATAGAGAAAAAGGTTTTAATATGAAAAGATCGTTATAATAAAATAGTCTTTTTATAAACTGCTGGCCGTTTTCTTTTTTGATAAAAATACCGTAATTGGCAATACTCTTATTAAAAATATGATAGATTTGTCCTTCTTTAAATGTTTCTTTTCTTTTCATTGAGTAATTATTTTATTTTTTAATGATTTTGTCCATGGCTTACAGTCTACATTTTTGTTATTTCGGATTATTGGGATAATATATTTTATTTAATATCCTTAAAGTTAATCCCGTACAACCTCGGAGGTTGTACAAGGGCACGGTAGGAGGCTTTAAACGGATACAGAAAATTCGGTTTTTAGGAAAGTTTTTAGTTGCTGTAATAGTTTTGGAAAAATTTCCCGATCAAGATTTTTCCGTTCTTCCGGGGTAAAGTTTTTTAAAACGTAGTCAATACCGTTTGTCCAATTTTTTGGCGTTCTGGAATCAACTCCTATTCTAATCCTCCAAAAATCCTTATTTTTTAAGTTTTGCCCTATCGATTCCAAGCCGTTGTGGAGTTTGGGGCCAACGCCTTTTTGAATATGGAATTTACCGAGAGGAATATCAAGATCATCATGCACTATTATCAAATTATTTATTGCGGGTTTAGCGAGTTGACGAGTTAGTTTTTTAACAAAAATACCAGACTCATTCATAAAACAATCGGTTTTAATTAGTTTTAACCCGTTAACTCGTAAACCTGTTAACTCGCTAACTGAATAATCTACAAATAAGTGTCCTACGTTATGCCGATTATTTTGGTATTTTTTTCCGGGATTGCCTAAGCCTACTAGTAAGATCATGGAAGATATTATAGTTGATTTTGTGTTATAGTTAAAATTGTTTATAGGAATTATTTTTTAGTTTGAAATTTTTAATTTTTATTCAAAATTTATTAAGAACTAAAAACTAAAAAGTAGAAACTGTTTATTATGGCGAATTATATTTCCGATTCATCAAAAAGTCGCTGGATGGTTTCCAATCCGAAACGCTTGACCCGCACCGGCATGGATGGGAAACCGTTCCGTTGCCCGTTTTGCGAGGGCAACGAAGGGGATACGCCACCCGAAGTATATCGGGTCGGTCCGGGGCAACAGGACAAACCGGGTTGGCAGATCAGAGTCGTTCCGAATTTATTTCCTATCACCGACATTCATGAAGTCGTCATTCATTCACCATCCCACGAAGAAAACTTCGTTGATTTTTCGACAGAACACATAGAACTCATCATCAAGACCTATATCGACCGTTTCAACGCATTAAAAGACAAGGGAAAAGTTTACATATTCCATAACTTTTCATTGGCGAGCGGAGCGTCCCTCATCCATCCCCATTCACAGATTTCCGTCGTACCAAACGACATCCCGACAAATACTATAGTTGTCCAGCCTATTGTCAATATAGTTGAACAGAATGACTGTTTTGTCAGTTACTGTCCAGATTATTCAGAGTGGAGTTATGAAATCTGGATTAAGGCTCTAGGACAGTTTAAATTTGGCGAATCTACAAATATACAAATAAACAAATTGGCAGTAATTTTGCAGTCGGCTATCAACAAATTAAAGAAAATACACGATAACAACCCTCACTATGCCAAAAAACCATTTGGCTATAATTTCTATATCTATCCCTATGAAAATTTTTACCTCAGGATTATTCCGAGATTCATGGAGAGGGCAGGGTTTGAACTGTCGACCGGCATAATGGTCAACTCAGTCGACCCGAAAAAAGCTGAGGAGGATCTAAAAAAGGCATAAAGAAGGATGCTACTGATATAGAAATTTTTTCCACCAGTAATCTAAATATAATAAATTTCCCGGTCCTCCGGCTTCTTCATTTCCAAATTCATTTTGGCTTATTTTCATGATGTTTCTAAATACTTCCTTCAATCCAAAGCCCGTTCTTCCATAAGATTTTGTCGCTTTTGACATTAATGGGAAAGACTGGTCAAAAAATTTAGAGAATTCTTCGACGAGGGTATCGACAAAACCTGGATAAAATGCTCCATCGTTTAAGCCAGTCATTCTTTTTTGAAGAGCTTCTAAGACTTGTGAGGCCAGTTCTCTTTGATTTAGTGAGTATTTATTATCAGTTGCCAATGTCTCAATATTTCCGGTCAATGCCGTAAAGATCAGTCTTTGATTATCGTTTTGATTAAATGTATTTCTGTCTCTTATCAGTTCGGCCGATTCATATTCAGCAATAGCGGCATAATTTTGTAAAATTCCAAAAAAGGGATGATTGGCTAATTCCGGGTGTATTTCGACGATCGCATCAATATAGCCATTGATAAGAATACTGTGAGGTTTGGCTATTATTTTTGACAAACCGACAACCCTTTCATTCGTTGAAAGTTGTGGAGCTGCAGGTTGAGGCTCAGTTGGCAGTATCATTGTTTATTTATGATAACATCTTGGGACCGAATAGTTCAAATATTTAAAATTAAATAATACAATAGCAAATATTTTTTAATAAAATAACGGACGTTTAATAAATCTCTCAATTATCTTCTTGACTTTCCCTTTTCAATATTGATATAGTGATTATTATGGACAAGGATTCCATAAAACTGGATTTAATGAAAATAAAACTTAAGGATTTGGTTTCCCGCAAAATTGTCGACATTTTAGTTAGCAACACGCTTCCTTACAAAGAAATCCAGGAAATGGCAGTCGATTTGGTTGACGCTTTGAATGAAGTAAAGACAAAAGAAGACTTAATAAAATTGATTGATGCCCTTCCGACGGTTTATCCTTATTTGAAAAATGAGGCATTTATGATGAATCAAGAGCTTAGCGAATTGAAACAACAAGCAGTCATAGGAAAACTAGAAAATTATTTTAAAAATTTTTCCCATAATTAATAATGGCAGAGGTTACACCGGTTCCGGGAAGAATTGCCGTTGAAGCGGGCACGAACACTCCGACAGGCAAAGAGGCAAAAGCTCTAGGGAAAGAAGTCGGTAACCTATCGCTTATTACGGTAGATGCCGCTGCCGGCGGCGAGATACCAACAGGGCTCAAAGATAATCTTTTTGTCGCTTATTTTGGGGATAAAAATCCAAACAAAGTAACCGATCCGGTTTTGAAACCGTTGGCATTGGGCTTGAATCAAATAATTACTCAACTGGAAACTAATTTGAAAACAGGTGTAGGCGGGACTGGCGAATTAAACAAAGCCATTATCGAGACGATCAGGTCGAACGAAGGTTGGAAAAAAGCTTTTGAACTATTGGATCCGAGTAAGCAGGCGGAGTTAATAAAAACTATCAGGGAGATGGGAGCGGTATCCTCAGGAAGAAAACTTTACGTTGAAAGGATGGTGGTCGCCAAAGAAGGTGGAGGTTATGAGGCTGCGAAGAGAAAATATGACGAAGTCGCCCGACAGGTCAAAGAAAAAACGGACGAGAGGGATATTTTGAGCGCACAAATAAAAGGCAAAGATCGGGCGAAAATCGTCGCCGACAAAGATGCAAAATCAGCGACTCTTGAATCCTTAAAGACGAGGAGGCAATCGTTAAAGGAAAGAAGAGATAAGGTCGAAGAAAAAATCGACGAGTTGACGGAGACTTATCGACAAAGGAATCCAAAAACCGGTACGGTCACTTTTAACAAAGCCGGCAGGGATACCGACCCGGACTACAAAAAATATAAGGGAGAATTAACAAAAATTGACGACGAGGTTAATGGCACTGCTGCCGCGGCAGGTTTGGATGCCCAGATCATCGCCGCTCAAGGGGAAGTTTCAAAAGCGGAAAAAGCCGTTGCTGCCTTTGAGAGGCATGATGTCTTGGTGACAGATATTGGCAAGTTGAGCAAGCAGCTGATCGACGCCGAAGGAGACTTGATAACGGCCAGGACAGCTTTTGCCGACAAAATCAATGAATTAATCAAGTCTTTGGGCGGGGTATTGCCCGAGGCCGCCAAGGAGGCGATGAATAAATATAAAGTCAGCATAGATCATGCCAATGAGGAAATGGCCAATGCCAAGGCGGCAGAAGCTGCCAAGTCAGGAGAAGTTATCACCGGTGCGACCGCTAACGTAGAAAAATTCTATTTGTTGAAATACGTTAAAGAACAACAAAGGAGGAGTTCAAAACTGACCAACTTGTTCGGAAGGAACAAAAGCGTCCAAGAAATCGATACGGCAAGATTACAAACCGACTTTAAAAAATTACTTCGCCGTGACGCCCGGGGAGCTGCTGATTTGCTTAAGGCCGATGTCGACGCTGCTCTGGCAGCCGGTCATGGCGCTGGTTTGAGTCCTGAAGAGATAAAATATTTCAATGATAATCCACAAGCATACGCCAAATTTATCGAACAAGCGAAACAGACGGTTTTCAAAACCGTTTCCCGGCAGGCAGTTTTGCACCTTGATTTGACGGAAACCGACATGAAGACGCTCATCGGTTCCGATGATTTCGCGACGGCGGCGGAGCAGGCAGTTGGTGATGCCCAAAAGCTTAAAGATCTCAAAGAAAAAATCGCCGGGGCAGGATTAAAAGGCGGCACTTGGAAAGAAATTGGCGCTAAATTGGCTAAACCTGCCATGATAGGCCTTCTTATTTTTCTTTTTATTCTTTTAGGATTTGGAGTTTCCAGAATTGGTGGTCACTAGTTTAATTTAGAATACCTTCTTAGCAGCATATGTTAATATAAAATATATGCTTGATGCAGGAATAGCTACAGAAATGACGCCTTTTATGCCACCGGTAAAATCTACGGAAGGCGTAGTTAAAGGCGGGTTTACTCCATTGCCAAGAGAACTTTTGGGAGCGTCTCGTCCAACCGAAATCAAACCAGCTGTAGTTGGCAGCGAAAACAGGTTAACCACTAAAGAACCAGCTACTAGTCCGGAAATAGAACAATTGATGGCGCAGATTTTGTCTCAAGGAGAGCCTAAGCCAACGAAACATCTTGCCGCCAAACCAGAAGAAATGTCAGTCCAAAAAAGGAAAACCTTGATGGATTATTTACAAAATGCCTGGCAATCATTAAAAAACTATTTTAAAAATTTGTTTACGTAAGTTTACTTTTCTTCTTCGACGCCAAGGAGTCTTAGAACAACCTCTTTACGATATCTTCTGTCACCGCGGGAGTTGATCCTAATGGCCGGAAGTTTGCCTTTTTTTCCCCAGCGCTTGATCGTCAGGGGAGAAATTCTCAGGAGTTCGGCGACCTCGCGGATGGTCATCAAGTCGGGCAGGTCGGCGAGTGATACTTTGTTAGACGATTTGCTAGAGACTGACATAGAAAGTATTATATAGAATCAATGTCAAATGTCAAATCCTAAAACTCAAAACAAAAGCCGCGAAACATCTTGTCCGATTCAAAAGATTTTCGATTCAAGATTTGGATTTACCGTTGAGGATTTGAGTTTTGAGATATACTTTTATTGTGAAAGAGTATTTTTTGAGAAATTACAGGATTTTCCTATCAATTATTTTTTCATTCATATTTGTATTTTTTATCGTCCCGATTTTTGCGACTCCTGGCCGGTTGACCGATTTGGCGAAAAATTTTTATTCCTTATTGACTTTGAAATTTTCCCTGCAAAACAATAATCTTTCTCAAAATCAAACCAACCCTTTTAATCCGCCGACAGTCGAACCAGCACAGGTGTTACCAAACGAGCCTTCCGTAAGCTCAGATGTTGCCAACGGATCATCAGGATCGTTTGAGCCAACAACAGGTTTGATGAATCAAACCCCTACATCATCTAACCAGGTGCCGACTGCTACCCAGCCAACCAAAACACCAAAACCAACTAAACCTCCCGATGTTTTTCCGATCGACCCGTCGCTTGCTCGCCCAGGGACAACGACCGATGAAGTTTTTAATATTGCTTCGCAAAAAACCTGCGTTCCAGTACCGGTTTTAAAAGGCATTGCTTATATAGAATCAGGAAGTTTTTTTGACGTCGTCTCGCCAAAATACTTTTTACTTTATAACTCGGCCAACTGGTGGAACAGTCAATATCTGACCGAAGAAAAGCGAGCTTGCGGTGGATACGATTATGATAATGGCAGCGGTTTAATCTTGTCAGACAGTCTTTTTGCCGGATATAACTGTCATTCCGATGGTTCAACCGGGCCTCAATCGTATATCTATGGCCCAATGCAGGTCAATGGCATAGAACAGGATCAGTTTGGACCAAAAGTCGCCAGCCTTTTAAAGGTGAATAATGTTGACCGGAGGATTATTTTAGATGCGATTATGATCGTTGGCTTAGAAGCGAATGATAATGTAAAGCCGACGAGTTGTACCAATTGGACGGCTTGGCAGGTAGCTAAAGCAGCTTGTGGATATTATGGTAGTTGCGGATTTAAAGACGGCACTTACTACTGCAATACTTTTTGTCGCAACTACGCCAAATTCGGCGGTAAGCAAAACTGCCAAGCCGCAGTCAATCAAATGCAGGACAACTGTTGGCAATAATAGTAAAAATAAACGAATACTACAAATAAACAAATCAATGAATAAATAATTGAATGATTAAATGAATTATTACATTTGAATATTGATTTGAACTATTTGCAGATTTGTTTATTTGCTGTATTGATGGTAGTAGTTTATGACGTCGTCACAGTAATTTCTGCCGCTATTATTTTCCGTTACCTGACAAGAGCCATGAAATTTTGCTGCTACTGCCCTGATTGTCGAATCGGGCCAACTGTCGCAAGACATCGGTAAGTTGCCGGCGCGGTTTATCAGCTGAACGGCGAAGATGAGAGCGCCGTCAAACAGGACTCTCCGATCGATATTTTTGGGCAGGACTTGAGAGGTGTATTTTCTGGTTGACGATTGTTCATATGCGGAGACTTGCATGAGTCCCATAATTTGCTGATCATAAGAGGCGGGAATCGGATATTCACAGACCCGTCCGGCGTCATAGCCGTCGTTCGGGACAATACCGGTCATCGTATCATAGGCGTATCCGTAGCAAGAGTCACCGCTGCCGTTTTGCCACCAACCATAAGTGTTATATATTTTTATCTTTGAAGCACTGTCATTGATAAAATTCCAGTCACCGGTTTCCTCAAGTTTAAAAGCCATGATCAGGGCTGCCGGGATGCATTCGTATTTGGATACTTCCTGAAAAACTCCCATCAGGTTAGTTCCCGGTCTTGTATCCGACGTGATTGGCGGCAGGGGAGTCGGTTTGGGAGTCTTTGTCGGTTTCGGGGTGTTGACTGGGATAGCCTGTGTTGGGATGTCCGCCGGTAAAGTAGGCTGGATGTCTGATGTCGGTTGATTAAAGTCGGTAGCAGCTTGTTGGTCATTGGAAGAGGAATTGACGCTGGCATTATTATCCAAAGGCAAGGCAACGGTGGGTAAATTAGTCAAACCGTTACCGCCGTTAAGATTGCCGCTTCCGAAATCGCCGTTGGGAGTAAATTGGAGGGTAAAAAGTTTCGTCAAGTTGAGGCTGGGAAATTTGATGTTGGCAAGAAGACCTTTGACGCTAGTTGTTTCTGTCGGCGCGATGAAAGGGGTAGTAGATAAACGTCCGTACAAAATGACAAAGATGAAAGCGATAGTGATTGAGGTGACAATGCGAATACGATGATTAAACATTTTTTTTAATAAACCAATAACCAAATTCCCTGCCTGTCGTCAGGCAGGCAAGTACTCCAGACAATATTCAATCTTCAATTACCAATTGAATAAAACATATGTTTGATTATTGAATATTGGTTATTGTAATTTGTTTGGAATACTTGTCTTATTGGTGATTGGTTATTTTAACTGTTTTATCCCTTGATTTGCCCTTATTATTAATATACATTATTAGTAAATAGTTGTCATTCCGGCGAAGGGACGTTTAACGTCCCGAAGGCCGGAATCCAGACGAATTATTGAACAATTTTAAATTGGATCCCGACTTACGTCGGGATGACTAGGAAAATAATTTCAATGAAAAATAGGAGCGGTCAGGCGGCTGCTTTATTAACTTTAGGATTAGTCATCGTCGGCGGCCTTTTGACGATTGGGATTTCTTACTTTACCAACAGCCAGAAAATTGCCACCAATTCGAGAGCGGCGTCTTGCACGATGTATGATTGCAGTAAGCAATTCGGTAGTCAATACACCGGCTCGGTTTGTTATCAAGGATCAGATTTCTATAGTGGCACTTGTGGCGCGACGGGATGTACAGGCAGTCCTTATAGCAATGGTTGGCATGGTGGCTGTGTTGCCAGTTCACCTGGTTCAAACCCGCCCGCAAATCCGCCGGGTAACCCTTCTCCTCCAGCTAGCGCAGGAGGTGGTAACGGTGATAGTTTGACTCCCGACAGGCTTTGCTGCAAAACATATAGCTGTGGTGCGTACGGAGCCAGTCCAAGCCAAATGATGGTCAAAGTTCTTGGTTTTACCGGCACTTACAAGGGCGTTGATGGTTATACCAGTTGTGCGACTACCGGTTACAGCAATGTCCAGCAGTGTAGCGCCATACCTGGTGCACCGTCATCAAACGGCGCGACAGGATTTGTTGATTGTCCTGGTGCTTCGTCTCCGCCGGGACAAGGTAGTGGTGGGGCAAACGGCAATCCCAACCCACCCGCCAATAGTGGCAACTTTGGCTACTGTTGTGTCGTTTACAAGCAGGGCCTATATACGAACGTTTATGGGTGCAGCAATTCAAGTTCATATGTGGTCAAGGCGGTCGGTTTTTACGGCACCAATAAAGACGGCACCGAGGGATATACCAGTTGCGCGACAACCGGATATGAAAAATATTCCGGCGTACAGCAGGTTGGAGATTGTGCCAATATTTCCGGAGCAGAGTCTTTGACTTCCGGCGGAACCACGTGCGTTGCCGACGCGAATGCCACACCAGTCCAACAGGGTAGTCCGACACTTGGCGGTCAAGACGGTCCTTGTTACCCTCCAGGCGATAATCCGAACGATCAAAACAATAAAAATTTTAGCTGCGATTCTCCACTGGTTTGTTCGAGCCAAGACGGCACCGGTTCTTGCTCGACGTCTCAAGGAGGATCTTCACAATCAGGCGGCGTACAGAATGCCGGTTTGCAATCGTCAACGTGTCCTAGTGGATTAGCATTTGATCAATGTACTTTCGGTCAAGGAGACAGTGCTTCTTACGGGCCCGCCACCTGTGGTCCAAATAAGAAAACAGAAAATAATATGCCCGGATGCAACTCTACGCCATCAGGTAAGCAATGTAGCGATTTTACCGACATCTATTCTTGCGATGGCTCTAATCAGACATTGAGCTGCGCCTGGGATGGCAAGAAGTGTCTGGATACATCATCTAGCTCTGCCAACGGCGGAGTAACCAATACCCCCATTCCCTTAAACGTCACCAACGTCACGGTCGATAAGAGTTGCGTCAATCCTGATACTTATACAAAGTGTTCGTCACAAAGATCAACGGTCGATGGTTCACAGTGCACCAATCCTAGTGGTTATTATTACTATAAAGGAAAATACTATTCGCCCCTTTGTACAGAGATCGATGTTCAAAACTACTGTTGCGGATCAACTGCTAACAACAATACTTTTAGCGTAATCAATACCTTCTCTTCTACCTATCATCAAGCGACTACCGATAACGGACAGAACTGTTATATGATTCAAGATCCGTCGACCGGCCAACCGGCGTGTCTGGTCATAAATTTACAACCGTAAAATATGTTCAATAACATCAAGATAAAAATCTTATTGGTGTTAGTTTTTAGTTTTCTTGTCGTTAAATTTGCTTCTCCGGCAATATTTTTGGCCAATACTCCTAGAGTCAATCCTACTATTGTTGCCAACATATTCAACGCTCCCAGCACTTTAGCCCAACTGCCAAGCAGCCTGTTTTCGCAAATAAGCAATATTAATTTGTTTAAGACTAGTCCAGCATCCAACAACAACACCTTTGCCAATATCAAAGCCGTCGTGCCGGCCGCCAACGTCATATTCCAACCAGTCACTCAAAATGTCTCGGCGGCGGAGAACCCGACGACCGGAGAAAAATACATCCAACTGAAAGCCGGTACAAAATATAAAATTTCCGGTTACGTGACGATTGACGGTAAACAATATCCGAAATTAGAAATTGTTCAGTAGATATTTGCTATTTAAAATTTAAATTTAATATTTTATATTTAATCTATGTATATAGGACCTTTTTATTTGGACACTAAAGAAATTTTTTTGATTTTGGCAGCAATTCTTCTTGGTATAGCTTGGTTTTTCGGTTGGCCATTGTGGTGGTTTGACAAACGGGCCCTTTTGACTTTGGTGATTTTGATGTTGATCACCAAAGGTTTGCTGCCGTCGATCCATAATGAAGCCTTCTTTATATTGGCGATCGTGACGATATTCGTTTCTTTATATTTGCCGATTTTCCAGGTGGTATTATTTTATTTTGTTAGTTTTTTGATGTTCAGGTTTTTAAAAGTTATCTAAACATTTTATTGGACTGAGTCGAAAGGCTCGAATTATCAAAGTTTGTATGAAAAAAATAAACAAGATTTTTATTTTTTTATTGACGGTAGCGGTTTTTATACTGTCGACAAGGCTGGCTTACGGAGGATGCAATAGATTTGGTTGCTGTCGAAATGGAATGCCAAACTATAATGGTAAATGCGGTACTGGTGGTGGAGGCGGAGGTGGTGGAGGTGGTGGAGGAACTGCTCCAACCAGTACACCGACGCCGACGCCAACAACAACCCAAACGGAATCCAGTTGGAATATTGCACCGATTACTCCGGGAACCGATGATCTTTGCCAGTCGATGACCATATCGGATACCAATATCGGTCCCGGCGAAAGCTTGGTTGTCACTTCTCAGTCAACCAGTACCGACATCGTCAACTTTGGTTGGTGGCTTTACAACTTGGACAACCTGGATGCAAAAGGCAATCCATTGCCGATAAAATTTGTCAGCGGCAGCACCAACGTCGCCGGATCGATCAACAAATATCAAGTCTCCACCAATCAGTCGGCTTTGACGATCAATTTCAGCGACGTAGACAAAAGGGATTATGGTTGGAATTATTACTTGCCAAAACCAAAAAGAATCAGAGTCGACGGTTATTTCAAAAAAGTCGGAGCGACAGCCTGGTCGAAATTCAACACCAACTGTTCGAAGAGTTTCAATGCCGCGACGGTCGATCCGACTCCGACCCCCAACGTTAATTGCGTTTGCAGCGCGGCCAATGTCTGTGCCACCAGTTGTTTTTTTGACAAATTTGCCTCAGGCGTCACTTATTCATCTTCAATCATGTGCACTTCGCCCGGCTCATACAGTTCGACCCCGACCGACGCCCAAAAGACACAATTCTGCCGAAATTACCTGAGAACCAAGGGCGACGCCAATGGCGACGGAAAAGTCGACACGCTTGATTATTTCTATTATGTTTCTGGAACAACGTTTGGAGCCAAACTGCCGCCGACGGTAAACCTTGATTTTAACGGCGATGGCGTCGTCAGTTCGGCTGATAAAGACATATTAATGAAAATACTGAAACCGCAATGAAAAATAACTTATTGATAAAGTTAATCGTCATCTTGGGAGTGGTGGTCATTGTTTTGGCTTGGGTGATCAACTATCTTTTCTTGAGTGGAAAAGCCGCACCGAAATCCCAAGCCGCCGGAGAAACCATTACTCTTGCTTATGATAATGCCGCTCCGACTGTTGCTTCCGGAAGCGATTTGACGGTTTTGTTGAGAATGACGCCATCGGCCAACATCTATCTTCGCGGTTATACCGTCAAGTTGAAGTTTGACCCTGCCGTTCTTCAAGCCAAGTATATTGATTATCGTTTGGGTGTGCCGAGCCCGAGCTTTGGCAACACGAGCAGTGATCTGGGGTCGATCAACGCCACCGGTACGATCAACATCCAAGGGGAGATCCAAAACAGCACCGGACTTCTCATGGCCGGGACATCGACAGTCGATTTGGTCAGGTTGGTATTTACGGCCAAATCGGCATCGGGGACGACCGTTGCCGGTACAAACGGTAACATATATTATTATCCAGTGACAGGAAACGACGGGACGATCCTGGTTTATAACACGACGATTCCCGATCTGAAGATAAACGGCGGCGCAGCCGCAGCGACTTGTACCAGTTTCAGCGATAACTTTACCGGTACGGCTTTGAATAGCGATAATTGGACTTTATGGACTAATAATGATGGGACGGCGCTCGTCGGAACAGGGTCGGCAACCTTGAATTTACCAGCCAGCGCAGATGGAACATCAAAAGGAGTCAGTTTAAGCGATGGGGCAAATCATAGCGTCAATGGAGGAGATTATAGCGCCGAGATAGTCTTGAATTCAGTGAGCGCTACTACAAGTGAAAAAAAATACGTCAGTTCAGGATTTGATTTACAACAAACAACAGACGATTATAAAACACTTGCTAGCATATCCCGTTATAGTGATAGCAGTAGGATTACAGGGGGAGCGTTGGTTAACGGTACGTGGGTTTCTCAAGACGTAGATATCGGTTTGACTAATAATACACCCGTAAAGGTTAAGATAGAAAAAATTGGAACTTCGGTAAAAACATATTATGACATTATGGATGGTAAAGGTTATCAGCTGATAAAACAGTTTGACAATGTTTACAACGCTCCTAAAACCAATGTTTATTTTACCGTGGCAAACGGTTCTACCGATTTTCCACAAGGTTCGGCGAAATTCAGTAACTTCGTTTTGACCTGTGCCGGGACAGGAACAGGAGGTTCAATAAGCCCGACTCCAGGCGGCACGGTGACAGGCAATGTCAGATTGAATTTGAAGCTTAAATTCCAGGGAATCGGCAAGCAACCGGCCAGCGGTGAAAACTCGATGACCGTAGCCGTGAAAGTAAAACAAGAAGGAGCGAATACTAGCTTTATTACTTCGCAGGGGACTTTCACCGCCGACAACAACGGGGTTTGGTCGGGGACGGTCGGATTCAACATCAGCGACGTTTCCGGAAAATGGGCAGTCTATGTCAAAGGACCGCAACACATCCAAAAGAAGATCTGCGACAGCGCGCCGACAGAATCATCGCCTGGCGTATACAACTGCAGCAATGGTAATATTAACTTGGTAGCCGGCGACAACAGTTTTGATTTTTCCAAGATTGTTCTTTTGTCAGGAGATCTGAATCAGGATGGCGTCGTCGATTCGGTCGACCTGGGAATGGTAAGGAATAATCTCGGCAAAAAAGACGCCGATACTTTGAAAAAAGCCGACATCAACCGTGACGGAATCGTCGATACCCAAGATTTTTCTTTGATTTTATCAGCTTTGTCGGTCAGGACGGATCAACTTTAAACTATGGACAATACAAAACAAACCAACGCGGGGAACAGAATTTATATCTACCTTTTAGCGGCTTTTTTTGTCGTCTTTATCGCTACCGGGTTGTTTCTATTGATCACCAACAAGCCAGCAAATCCTTCACAAAGCGCTCAGACGACAGCCACCCTGAAAGAGCAACCGACTAGTTTGCCAACGGTAGCACCAAAGAGAGGATTCGTCAATCTATCGGAAGCCACAGAGAGCGCAGGAATAGTGACGTTTAACGTCGTTGCCGATTCTGACGGCGAAAATGTTTCAGCTTATGACATTCAGATTGGTTATGATCCCTTGGCTTTTGATTTCCAGTCGGCCGTGTCCATCGACCCGTCTTTTCAAGTCTACCCATTCCATAAGGACAAACTATTGACACTGACGGCAGTCAAGGCCACTCAGGATCAAACGCCGTCAATTTTTACCAACAAACCTGTGATAAAATTAAATTTTAAATCTAAGAAGTCTGGCAACTATACTTTTTCGGTTTTGTCGTCGATTGGCAAAGAAACGACTAAATTTGTCAACACTAAAACCCAGATAATCAATCCGCAAGTTAACGAGATGAACGTTATTGTCAAATGAAAAATGCACTAAAAATCACCATTTTCGCGCTTCTTTTTTTCGTTTTCGTACCTTTGATGTCCCGAGAAATATTGGCCGCCTCTTTATCTTTTGACCAGACGACGGTTTCCGTTTCAAACGGCGGGACTTTCCAGATCGCCGTCAAGCTCGATCCTTCGCCTGACAGCGTCAGTTCTTCGGATATCTACGTCAACTATGACGCAACCGCCCTCAAGGCAACCGCCGTTTCTGCCGGCACCCTTTTTCCGACGGTCACCAATGACATTTCCACATCAGGGAAAGTTTATATCGCCGGTTTGGTTAACGATACGGCCTCTTCTGTTTCCAGTGCCGGAACGGTGGCAACGATTACTTTCCAGGCATTAAAGGAATCAACGGTGACTTTGACGTTTGATTGCGCGTCTTCTAAAGTCGTCAAGAACGACGTCAACGCCACCAATGTTTTGAACTGTTCTTCAAACGGAACGAGTTCGGTGACGATCGGAACGGGAAGCAGCGGAACGACAAATCCGACTCCGACTTCAGGCACTCTGCCGCAAAGCGGCGTTTTTGATAATGTGGTAAAATTTGCTGTACCGGGGGCAATATTATTATTCCTTGGTAGTGCCTTGAGGCTGGTATTATAAATGAACATGAATAATCCGGCTCTAAAAAAAGGTTTGGCCATCTTTATCGGAGTGATCCTTTTTATTGTTCTGGCCTTGGCGGCTTTCAGGATCTTCGGCACCAATGCCGCCGATCTCGAGCCATCGGACGTGGTTGTCGCCAATATCGACAAGAATTCAGCCCGGTTGTCTTGGGCGACCGGAGTCGATACCCAAGCCGTCGTCGAATACGGGACTTCGCCGACCGCCCTCAACTTTTTCGCTCCCGAAGCGGCTAAAGCTAAGAGTCACACCCTAGATCTGACTTTGCTGTCGCCGGCGACGACATACTACTTTGACGTCAGAATCGGCGACAAAAAGTACGACAACGGCGGAGTGCCTTGGACGTTCACTACCAAAGGCGTCGACCAGTCGGTAGTAGTGCCTAGTCCGACGCCGGTTGCCTCAGGCGCAACCACCGGAACAATCTCTCCAACGCCTGTCCAAAAACTTGAGATTCCAGATAATACTTCTAGCTGTACGGAGACTGATTGTGCTCAAATAAAGGCAAAATTAGGCAAGGGTTGTTCGACTCAGGACTATTTCCTTTGCTTGAATAAGACGGCCGGTACGCCGACGCCGACAGCTTCGTCGACGGCAACCCCAACGCTCACGCCGACGCCGACTCCTTAAAAAATAAACAAATAGGCAAATCTACAAATATTACAAATCAATATACAAATGACTAAATGATTTGATCATCGATTTGTTTGTTTGCTTATTTGTAATATTTGTTTATTAGATAATGCCCCCGCTGATAGATGTGGGAACGAGAAGTTTAAATAAGAAAGTTAAGGCTGGCTTGAGTATTCCATCAAGCATGGATGATCCGCCAATAGGGATAATTAAAAGTAACAGAAAAAAAATGCCATAGTTTTGCAGAGAATACCATTCCCTGGCTTTTTCCTCGGACAAGATTCCTCCGACGATCTTGAATCCATCCAAGGGATGAATTGGCAGCAGATTGAATATTCCCAAAACCAAATTCATTTGAATCATTGGTAGAAAAAGTACTATTCCTATAGTGAGTAAAATATTTAGTCTAAACATTATGAACGATCTAAGTAATATAGAAAGTATCAAGGCCAAGATAAAGTTTGACAAAGGGCCGGCAATAGAGATGAGGGCGGCGTCTTTTTGCGGATTTTTTAAATTGTAAGGGTCAAACTGGACCGGTTTGCCCCAGCCGAAACCGAAAAGCAGCAAAAAAAGCATTCCCAGGTTATCTATATGGACAAGGGGGTTAAGATTCAGCCTTCCCTGAAGCCTTGGAGTCGGATCACCGAGGTAATCGGCTACGTAAGCATGGGAGAATTCGTGGACGGCAATCGCCACCAACAAAGAAATAATATAAATTACGAAAAGAAGGGGATTGGTAAATAAATAGTTAATCATATCTATATTATAACTCAAATGTCAAAACCTAAATCTCGAAACCAAAACTAAAATCTTAGAACTTTTACATTTAAGATTTGAGTTTTCAGATTCCTTATGTTATCATAAAAGACTATGGAAAATGCTTGTTATCACTGCGGTAAGACGGTTCTTTTCGGCCGTTCCCATACCCATCATCGTGGCGTTGCCGGCGGTAGATGGAAAAAAAGGGCGCCGAAAACACAGCGCGTCTTCAAGGTAAACTTTGTCAGGCTTTCCATATTGGAAAACGGCGTCAAAAAGAGAGTCAAACTTTGCGCCAACTGTTTGAAAAGGGTCAGAAAGGATGTCAAGGCAGGCAGAAAACCTTTTTTAACACTCGCTAAAAATACTTCAGCAAAATAACCAATAACCAAGATTACGATAACCAAACAAGCTCCAATATTCAATTATCAATGACCAAACTCCAGAGCATTGGATATTGCTTATTGTAATTTGTTTGGATTACTTGGCTATTGGTTATTGGAAATTAATTGGATGTCTTTCTGATCGATTACCCCATCATGATTTAAATCGCAGTCTGAAGCGTAAATAGGATTGTCTCCGGTGACGGTTTTTCCGATGACTTTGTTCCAGCAAGGGTCGGATTTTTTGCAGCCCAGGACGGAAGAAACGATGTTGGCATCCAGGGCGTCGATTTTGCCGTCCCAGTTGATGTCTTTCGGGTTTCTTTCTTGGGATTGTTGCGACGGTCCCGACGGTGAGGGAGCCAGTAATTTGGTCGATATCATGACGACGACGAATGCGAAAAAGACAATCAGGACGATAACAACAATAATATTTTTCATATTAATTTTATCTTATCACATTTTGTCATTCCGGCGTAGGCCGGAATCCAGTCTAAAATGTCCATCATTACGTCTGGATTCCTACTTTCGCAGGAATGAGAAAAGGGTTCATATCTCAATTGGTTTCAGTTCGTCGCCGACTTCCTTGTAGAGTTTCTCGCCTTGTTCCATCGACCTTTGGGTGAAGACGACGCCTTTCAAATGGTCGACTTCGTGTTGGATGATGGTCGCTTCGAAGCCTTGAAACCATCTGCGTTTCACCGCTTCGGTGTGAAAATCTTGGTATTCTAGAAGGATTTTTTTTGCCCGTTTGACTGGTCCCCATATTCTAGGGATTGATAAGCAACCTTCCAGTTTAACCGGTTGTTTTCTTCGTTTCGTCGGATTCTTGACCGAAGTCGATGGATTAAGGGTTTTCACAATCTTTGGATTGATAAATACTTTTACCTGGCTTTTTTCCGAAGGTTTGATGATAAAAAGGGAAAGGTTTTCTCCGACCTGGTTGGCGGCGAGGCCGACTCCTTTGGGGTCTTTTTGGGCAAGGAGAGCGTTTTCCATGCCATAAACAAGCTGCTTGATTCTTTCGTCGATTTTGTCGACCGGCTGGGTCGGAGAAGAGAGGATATCGTTTGGAACTGATATGATTTTGAGCATAGAGATATTATATAATATTGTTGAAACCGGTTAATTTGTTAACGCGTTAACGGGTTAATGTGTTATGAAGATTTCACTGTGTATTGCTGTCTACAACGAAGAAAAAAATATCCACTACCCGCTTGATTCGGCTTACGGCATCGTCGATGAGGTCGTTATCGTCGACGGCGGCTCGACCGACAAAACCATCGAAATCGCCAAATCTTACGGAAAGAAGGTCCGGGTAATCAGCGCCGACAACCCGACCATGTTCCACAAGAACAAACAGAAGGTGATTGAAGCGGCCAAGGGAGAGTGGATTTTGCAATTGGATGCCGACGAAGAACTATCTGAAGAATTAAAAAAAGAAATAAAACTTGTGACGGGGCCTGTCTCGGATTCATTCCCGCCGGTGCTCAACCGGCTACAACGCCGCCGAGTCTCCGCGCCGTCTGGATCCCTTTCCCCTCGACACCCGTCACCTCCGGTTGCTTATTGGATTCCTAGGAAAAACTGGTTTTTGACGAAGTTTCTCGAAAAAGGCGGCGTTTATCCCGACTATACGATCAGGTTGTACAAAAACGGCGTTGCCAAATTTCCGTGTAAAGATGTTCATGAAAATGTAGAAATTCTTTCTTCCGTCATTCCGGCGAAGGCCGGAATCCAGACAAAAAAGGATACACTGGATCCCGACCTACGTCGGGATGACAAACCGAAAATTGGTTATTTAAAGAATCCCTTATTACACTATGCCGACCCTAATTTCAGCCGGTATTTGATGAGATGGGACAGGTACACGTCAGCTGAAGTCGACAGGCTTCCTAAGGGCGAAAGATTGAGTTTTTTCAAGTATTTTTGCTGGTATCCGAAAAAAACCTTTTTCCTGATGTATTTCCGGCACCTTGGGTTCAAGGACGGATTTCCAGGATTTGTGTTTGCGCTGTTTTCTTCAATTAGATTCTGGGTGATATATATAAAGTGGTTTTCTCGTCGTCATTCCGGCGAAGGCCGGAATCCAGTCTAAAAAAATGTTCGTTTTGGTCTGGACCCCGACCTTCGTCGGGGTGACATCCATACGGAGAAATCACGCGTCACGCGTTCACCTTGAATTCCACCACCTCTCCGTCTTTCATTTCGTAATCCTTGCCAACGGTTGAGACTAATCCTCGTTCACGGGCTTTGGTCCAGCCTCCGGCCTCAACGAACTTTTCGTAAGGAATGACGTCGGCCTTGATGAAGTGTTTCTCGAAATCGGTGTGGATAGTTCCGGCCGCCTGCGGAGCCAGTGTTCCTTTGGCGATCGTCCAGGCGCGGGCTTCGATTTCGCCGGCGGTCAGAAACGAGATCAGGCCGAGGGTTTCGTAGGCTTTTTTGATCAATCTATTAAGACCGGACTCTTCCAGGTCAAACTGTTTTAAATACTCTTTTTGCTCCTCAGGGGTAAGAATGACGATCTCGCTCTCCATTTTGGCGCAAAGGTGCATGGAGTGATCCCGGCCGTTAGTCGTCTCGTCCAGTATTTCGATGATTTTTTGTCTTGTAGTTTCCTGTTTTTGCAACTGATCTTCGGAAACGTTGAAAACATAAATAACCGGCTTTAAAGTCAGAAAGTTTAAAGGTTTCAAGAGTTGTTTTTCTTCGTCAGTCAATGATTGATTTCGGACGGGGATTCCTTTATCCAAGTTATCTTTGATTTTTTTGAAAACTTCCCAAGCAGCTTTGGCTTCTTTTGAGGCGCCGTCGCCTTTTGGTTCCTTTTGTTTATTTAAAGTGTCCAAATCAGCCAAAATCAGTTCGGTTTCAATAGTTTTTATGTCGTCTTTCGCATCAATTTTGTCAGAGACATGAGCGACATTTTTATCCTCGAAAAGCCTGACCACGTGAACGATAGCGGCAACCTCTCTAATATGGGATAAAAATTTATTGCCTAAACCAGCTCCGGTCGAAGCTCCGCGGACCAGTCCGGCAATGTCATAAAATTCGACGACGGCCGGAACAATTTTTGTTGTGTTAACTATTTTTGCCAGAACTGGCAGTCTCTCATCCGGCACTTCGATGATTCCCACATTTGGTTCTATCGTGCAAAATGGATAGTTGGCGACATTGGCCACCTGCTTTTTTAGGAGGGCATTGAATAACGTTGATTTGCCGACGTTTGGAAGGCCGACTATGCCGATTGATAGTTTCATAATGAATTATTATATCATCACTTTAATCTCGTAAAATTACGATTTTGAGGCTTACGGAAAACAACTAGGGTAGCTTCATCTCGATGAACATTATGGACCGGAAATTTAGTTGGATAATAAGACATATTAAGGCCGCTTTTCCTTGCGATATCTTGAAATAATTCAACAGTCGGTAACAATTTGACCTCACCATCACCAATGGCAGAAATATCTATAATTGAATCTTTGTCTTCTGAAAGAGTTCTTTGTAATTTTTTTGTCCATTTTTTAGCTTGGGGAATCAAATCGACGACGCTTGAAATAACACCGTGGTCAGTCATTATTCTTTTAAGTTCTTTTAATAGTTTTACCTGAGAAGAAGCTGGAACGAAGTTTTGAGTATAATCCAGCCTTATATAGTCGACAGAGTTGCTTTGTATTTTTGAACTGGTTAAATCATCTTTAAAAATCTCTAACTTAATATTATCTGGAATACTTAAAGGATGATTATTGATTCGTTCAATGGCCTCGTCGTTGATATCTGTTACAAGAAGTGTCATTTGCTGATCTGGATTAAGATCCTGCATAAATTTAGCCATCGCGTTTATTGATTTTGCAGAATAACAACCACCAATTAGAAAAGTTTTTAATTTAGATATATCGAAACCCTCAGATCTTAACTTACTAATATATTCTCGATCAAAACCAATTGAGCCAGCTATTGTCGCTTCAGAGAAGTTTCTTCTATCGCTTTCTTCATAATAAGCTTGTTTATCCACGATACCAACTTCGTAAGCCGTATCAACCATATCGCTATTATAGACAAATCTTCCAGGTTTTCTCTCATATCTTGATATTGGTATGGAAAAGGTGAGCTAAAAGGGGAAAAATAGCCTGTTACGTTCATTCTAAGCCGATTGAGAGTTTCATGGTGATCTACTATACCATTGTGAGAACTCAGTATACTTTAATTTCAAGCCTATAAGGTTGAAAGTAAGAACGGATTTATATATCATGGTAATGTAATGGTGCAACCAATAGTAATTGAAAACGTCGGAGCCATCCAATTTAATGAATTTGTTCCCCATGAAGTTGTCAACGGGAGACACTCTGTAATGCTTAGCTCTTCATTAAAGCGGCGCCATATTGATAAAGGTGTGCTTACCGATGGGGAAATAGATCGATCGTCCGCGAACATTATTGCCCGGATCGCGAATACGTATTTTGATGAAAAAGGCAAAGATCCAACCGATTTTAATAAATGGATTGAGTCGATGAATGAGGCGGTTGGTTATAGAGGTACATGGGGTAAAAAGGATATAACAGAAAAAGTTCGAAATATGCAGGACAATAATGGATTGCCAGAAGAACCTTGGGGAGCGTTAGTGGCGGGTTTGACCGCGCAGCGGATAGTCGGCGGACCGGGTAATGCCATCAATTATTTTCTTTCCGATGATATCATAAAACACGATCAGTTGGTTATACCTGCTTTAACTGCTCTACGTGATGAATTTATTTCACTTGAAACAGGTAAGCTCCGTAACAAGCAATCTTCGCAAATAATTGAGCAAGCGTTGGCTTTTCGCGGAATTTTGATTCCGGGAGCATGGAGTCATCTGTACGATATGAGCACGAAAGTTACAGTTGATCAAGGAGAAAAGTTTCCTTTAAGGCTAGCGTTTCCTGAACTCCAAGATGCCCAGAGAAAAGTTTTAGTTCAAGGAGCCTTAAATTCTCTTGACGAAGCCGGCATATTGCCAAAAGCCGTTATCGAGCCTGCGTCGTCTGACGTCATAAAAAAAAGCGCCGGTGATTTACTTAGCGTTGAACTTGGTTTCAGGGAAGGGGAAAGGTACAGCATTCAAAGTCACGGAAAAAAAATATCAGAAGTTCCGTTTAGCGAACTTTTTCATGATCGGATTGAGGTAGGCGGCGCTCATCCTACTTTGATCGCCGATGAACAAAAGCAAATTCTTGAGACCAAAGAAGGTAAAACGTCTTTTCTTGTCGGGGCCTTGATGAGGGCACTTGTCATACCGCCTGATTCAAAATATTATTCTGCTACGGATATTAGTCATCTTTTCCTTGGCTCATCGGAAGATAAAGCTTTGGCGACTTCTGTTCTTGACAATCTTTCCCGTCCTTTGGAGCAGATTTTTGAAACAAAAAAGAACGATCAAGCATACCTGAGGGTTTCCAACAATATTTCTTCGTGCAGGAAAGTACTCGCCTAATAAAAACAGAGATCTTTTTCTAGAAGCTGTTTTTTTAGATTAATTGAACAGAATATAAAAGAATATGAAAATAAAAACAAAAAAGAAATACTGACTGATATTCATATATAAAAAATACTGAAAAGCAGATTAAGAGCAGATTAAAGGATCTTTAATGTGGCGGTTTTTGTGGATTAATCCGTTCTTAATCTTTGATTTATTAATATGGTGGCTATGGAAAAAAAGGTCGGTCAAGTCACTTTATCCGCTGTCGTTGTAGGATCGTTTGTAATCTATTCTTTTTTTGTCCACGCCAGCGGCATGGACAACATGCCGATATTGGACAAGAAATCACCCGATATCTCTGCCGTCAGCGCTAATGCCGCAACAACAGCTCCCCAAACCCCGACGCCGACAGTCGCTTCGGCAAAATCAACCCAGATGCCGACGCCAACCAATGTTGTATCGACCGTGGCTCCGACGTCTCCGCCTCCTCAAGGGCAGCAATCCCAACCGGCCTTGACCGACACACCAGTACCGCAGCAGCCAGCACCGACCAGTCCTCCCCAGCAAACAGGCGCCGGCTACAAAAATGGCACCTACACGGGGAGCGTTGCCAATGCTTTTTACGGCAATGTCCAGGTCCAGGCAACTATCCAAGGAGGAAACATTACCGGCGTCCAATTTTTGCAATATCCCAATGACCGTCCTAATTCCGTCGCCATCAATAGCCAAGCCATGCCCATACTCCAGCAGGAGGCAATCCAGGCACAGAGCAATAATGTCAGCATAGTTTCCGGCGCCACCGACACCAGCCAGGCATTCATTGCCTCGTTGGGATCAGCCCTTACCCAAGCCCAATAATTAAACACATATGGAATTTATAGACAATTTTTTGAATAAGATAACGATGTACAGACTGGTCTTGTATTACTTGATCGGTTTGACAGTGATTGCCGTCTGGTTTGGATTCCTGAAAATAATTCCTTATAGCCCGGTGTTAATCCTGTTTTCGGCGCTGATTTTCTTGGCGGTTTGCTGGGCGACCAACATCGTATTTTCCGTTGTGTTTTCCGCTTTGACCAACGTCGAATCGGTGTTTATTTCCGCCTTGATTTTGACCATGATCGTCCCGCCCCCGAAAACTTTCAGCGACCTGACGTTCATAGGCTGGGCGGCGATTCTAGCCATGGCTTCGAAATATCTTTTGAATATCAAACATAAACACATTTTTAATCCCGTGGCGATCGCCGTGGTTTTGACGTCATTCGGATTCGGAAAATCAGCCACCTGGTGGGTGGGCAGCATTTCCCTGATGCCATTTGTCGTCTTGGGTGGTTTATTGATCGTGAGGAAATTGAAAAAAGGGAAGATGATCAATGCTTTTTTTCTGAGCGCGGTTTTGATGGTCGCGGCGTCGTCTTATTTTCAAGGAGGAAAAGTCGCCGATATCATCACGGCCCTAAACGCGACGTTTTTCCATTCTTCCTTATTTTTTTTCGCTTTCGTCATGTTGACCGAGCCTTTGACCATGCCGGCGACGGATTTTTTTCAGATAATTTATGGCGCGTTGGTCGGGACGTTATTCGCGCCCGAGGTTCACGTCGCCAGTATATATTCGACGCCGGAGCTGGCTTTGATTGCCGGCAATTTGTTTGCTTATTTGGCGAGCCCTAAGGAAAGACTGATTTTGCAGCTCAAGGAGAAGATCCGAACGGCGCCGGACATGATTGATTTTATTTTTCCCCGTCCGAAAAATATGTCTTTTGTTCCGGGCCAATACATGGAGTGGACTTTGCCGCATGAAGATGCTGACGACCGGGGAAACCGTCGCTATTTTACTTTGGCTTCGTCGCCTACAGAAGACAGCATCAGGGTCGGGATCAAGTTTTACCGTCAAGGCAGCAGTTACAAGAAATCGTTGGCTTCGCGAGATGGCCAATTGGTGATTGCCGCAGGCCAGAGGGCCGGTGATTTTACTCTACCGGATGATGCGTCGCAAAAGTGCGTTTTCATGGCAGGAGGAATCGGTATTACTCCTTTTAGGAGCATGATCAAATATCTCTTGGATAAATCCGAAAAACGGGACATCATTCTTATGTATGCGAATAAGTGTGCCCCGGAGATAATTTATCGGGACGTTTTCGATCAGGCGGAAAGAAACTTAGGCATAAAAACGATCTATACTCTGACTGACGTCGATTCGATCCAACCTGATTGGACAGGAAGAAGAGGTAGATTTGACGCCGATTCAATCAAACAGTTGGTCGGTGATTATGAAAACAGAGTCTATTATCTTTCCGGTCCGCACGAAATGGTCAAGGGATTCGAAGCGACTCTAAAAAATTTAGGAATCAGCAAGGAAAACATCAAAACGGATTTTTTCCCCGGATTCGTATAGGATTTCAAGTAGTGTGATTTTTGAAAGTCAAAGTGACTATTGTACCTTTTCCGAGCTCCGAGTCGACCTTGACTGCGACTTTATAGATGTCACAGATTTCTTTTACGATCGACAACCCGATCCCATGGCCGGATTCGCGGGATCTTTTTGATCGGTAAAAACGGTCAAACATCTGGCGTGTTTCTTCTTGGCTCATGCCAATGCCTTGATCAACTATTTCCATGACAGAATTGTTTTGATCTTTTTTTACGGTAATGGCGATGGTTTTTCCGGCGGCCGAGTATTTTATGGAGTTTGACAGAATGTTGGAAACGATTATCTCCAGATATTGAACAGGCATGGCTATCACCAAAGTTTGCGGATAAGAAGTCGTCAATTTTATTTTTTTGTCTTCTAATTTTTGTTTAAACATCTTATTGATGCGGGAAAAAACCGTCTCCATTTTAATCAAGCGCAATGGAGAATTGCCGTTGTTGGCGTCTTTGAGTTTCGTCAAAACAAGAAGTTTGTCAAGAAGATCGTCGATGTAGAAAACGTCACTTTTGATGAGCTCAATTTCTCGTTTTGATTGTTTGGTAAAGTCGATGATTTCCAGAGAACTGACGATGCGGGTCAGAGGAGTTTTCAATTCGTGTGAGGCGTTGGCGATAAATTCTTGTTGACGGTCATTCATGTCTTTGAGTCTTTTGATCATTCGTTGAATTTATTGATTAAAAGCACTAATTCGTCGTGAGGGTTGCCTTCGATTTTTAAATCAGCTTCCAGACGGTCGAGGTCGATTTTTTCGACCACCTTGGTCAAATCGAGAAGAGGGTCGAGCGAGTAGCGGGCGAGCACGTATCCGACAAAATAGCTTCCAAAAAGGCTCAAAACCGCCAATGATGAAAGCATAATCACCAAAGATTTCTGCAAATCCATGATATTGCTGGTTGATTTGGCCAATATCAAAGCCCCGACCGGTTTTGAGTCGTTCAAGAGAGGTATTACCAATGACTGCAATGTCTGTTCACCCCAAACAATCTGCTTTTCCGTCGAAGTTTTCGTCTTTGCCACTTTATTCAAGGTTGGCAGGAAATTTGTCTTGAACCTTGAATTGGATGAGTCGTCATAGATGAATATGCCATACGTTCTTACTTCTGTCCCGTTTTTGGAAACGATGATCGCCGAGGCATTTTCGTTAAAAAGGAACTGTTTTAACGAGGCACCGGTTTTGTCTTTCCTGAAGATGATCTGATCATTATTGATGAGTAGATGATTATTGATAATTTCGTTCATGTCATCAGTCAAGTCTTTTCTCATCTGAGAGTAGGAAGCGTAGTTAAAGACGGTAAAAAACAAAGAGTAAAGAATCACGATGAAAACGCACTCATAAAGGGTGAAAATCAATGAGAACCGTTGTCTTGTCGTCAATCTGAACATAGCATATAACCTTTATTTTTAATTGTTTTGATCAAAGGTTTTTTGCGGTTAACGTCTATTTTTTGTCTCAAATATCTGATGTGGACGTCGACGGTATTGGAAAATGGATCTATATCCTCGCCCCAAACATTGTGAAGTAGCGTCATACGGTCAATCACTTTATTTTGATGCAAAACAAGATACTCCAAAAGCGAGTATTCCCGTGGGGCAAGATTGACAATTTTTCCGGCCAGTTTTACTTCTGTCGTATTGGTGTTTATTTCCAGATCAGCGATTTTTATGCTTGGTGAACCATTCGTGCTAGTTGCTCTCCTGATCAAGGCTTTGATCCTGACGATCAGTTCCTCTTTGGCAAAGGGTTTGGTCAGATAATCATCAGCGCCGTAAGACAAGCCCTTTATTTTATCGTCCAATTGGCTTTTTGCTGTCAGCATGAGGATGGGGACGGGATTGTTTTTTTGGCGAAGTTTCTTACAAATGTCGACTCCGCTGATATCGGGAAGCATCCAGTCCATGACGATGGCGTCAAAATTTTCTTCTTCAGCCTGGAATAAACCGTCTTCGCCGTTTTCAGAGACCGTCGTTTGATATCCGCTCGCCTTCAACAGTATTTTTATATTTCCGGCGATTCGTTCGTCGTCTTCGATTATTAAAATATGCATAGTCCTATTTTATACCACCATGTTTCTATTTGTTTCCGTATATACAATCGCCCCGCCTTAGGGGCGGGGTAGATTGTATACGAGCGGTAGTGAAAACTATTGACTTTATTGATCACTTTCGTGTGTTTGGCTTCCTCCGGTTTGAGTCGAATTATTTGAGCTTGAACCAGAGTCGACGCTTGTTTTGTCGTGATTGACCGACGTATTAGTGGTGATACTGTCGTCACTGACGGTTTCGATATCGTCGTCGACGTTGATCCCTTGGATCGAGGTATTGGCTCCGACGGTACCGGTTATCAGCGGCAAATGATTGACTGGACCGCTTTCATTTAAACCGACGCTGCTTTTTATTCCCGAGTTGACAGGGGGAGTCGTCGGAATAACCTTGGGCAAAATCCGTGAATCGTCTCTCTTGCTCGACGTTGCCGCCGACACAGGTTTGACTGTTGGAGAAGGCGTTTGCGCGTTTAGGTTGGCGTCTTCTTTTTGCGCTGCTTGGACGGTTTGCACTTCAGGGACCTTGATTTTTTCACTGTTGCTGGCGACCACTTTTGCCGCACCAGTGATCCCTGTAGCGATGGCGACGCTCGAAATCGCCGCTAACATGACCGAAAGGAAAGAATGCTTGACAAAAAGCCCGATTAAGTTTTTCATAGGACTTTAGTAAATTTATAATAACAAAACAAAGCGATTATATTAGTTGTTTCATTAAGAGCAGATTAAGAAGACTGCCTGATTTGAAAGTAATATAATATTTATCTATGGTATTCAGATTGGTCAAGAAGTTGTTTTGGTTGTTATTAGCCGCATTCATTGTTTTATCTTTAATAAAAAATCCGACTTTATTAAACAAGATCACTCGTCAGGTCAATCCGACGTCTAATCAACTGATTTCTCCTGTTTTGAAGATCGGTTCGACAGGAGACGAAGTAAGGATTCTCCAGGCGGCGTTTTCCCAAGACGGCAATCTATATCCCGAGGGGATCGTCAGCGGTTATTTTGGTCAGTTGACCGAAAAGGCTGTAAAAACGTTCCAAACAAAAAATAATCTGCCGGTAACCGGCGTCGTCGACACGGCTACGGCGGCCAAATTTAACGAAAACTACGGCTATGAAAACAAAGATTATTATTTGAAGTTGAAGCCTGTTACTCAGTTGGTTTTGAACGTCAATAACCAGTCGGCTTTGCCGAACTTAGGCGAGTGGGGGAAAGCGACCCAGATATCGGCTCATACCTGGACGATGAATGTCGGTATGGATGCCCATATGGCGACGCCCCAGGAGATTTTGGTTGCCCTGAATAATTACCGCCAAAAGCACGGCCGCAACGGCTTGGTGTGGGACGACCGGTTGGCGAAATTCGCCCAGTCGAGAGCAGCTTATTTTACTCAAATAGGAAACCTTGACGACCACGCCGGTTTTACCGCCTATGTTCAAAATCCGGGCAACGACCGGGCGCTAGGTTATAGCTACTTGGGCGAGAACTCTTCTTATGGATATCAGCTGGAAGGAGTCCATTTGATCGAATGGGTTTATGCCGGCGACAAGCCTCACGACGACAACCAGCTCAATCCCGACTGGACCCACGTCGGCATCGGTGTCGACGCTACGCAAACGGATTTGATCTTCGCCGCTGATCCGATCCAATAAAAATTATCTGAGTTTCTCGAAAACGAAGAAGACTTCGATGGAATCTTTAACGAAGTTTGCTACCTTATCCATGAATCCTTGACTGGCCCCGACGGCTTGTTTCATATGATCGCTTATCTTCCTTGGTATTTCTTCGACTTCTATGCAGTTGCTGTTTTCGTTCCAGGTCAGGTGCCAGGCATTGCTTTGTTCATTGAGCCCGACCTTGTCGTCAAAGACCAAGATATTATTGATGACGGTAGCTTTGTTGCCTGATTTGACTCTTTCCAGCAAATCCAAAGGTAAAGATCCCAGGACAGCCGTCCTTTCTATGATATTGGCCATTTTCTCCTGTTCGTTTTTCGGAGTGATATGTCTTATATATAAAGGTGATTTGTCTGAGGCGCTAAATTCCAGGATCGATTCGACCCTGCCAAAGTCTTTAGGTTCAGTCAGCTTGGAAATGACCAGGTTTCCTGTTTCGAATGCCTGAGGAAGTTTTACGTTAAGGATATTTTTTCCGCCGTCCATAAACCTTTTATAATCCGGACTATTTTCGATAGCGCCACCGACATCTTTCTTCAGGCTGAAAAATTCGTTCAAATGGTCAAAAGAAATCGATCCGAGCATTTTCCCCTGCAGAAAGTTGAACTGAGACTTGAGGTTCGCCTCCATCGGGGCAGACATGGAATTGAAATCAACATTATAGCCAGTTCTTCCGCGTTCCCTAGCCAAGCCGGTTTTAGAATATAGTGGCATAGCAAAATTATATCAAATTTAGAGCTTTATATCAATCTGTTATGGGATAATATCTGTTCTCCTTTGATAGTTTGACGATCTTTTTCCTATTTTTGTTATACTTAATCTTAAATATGCTAGATGAATCAGTTGAATTTCAGCCGACATTTTCGTTTTCTTTCAAAAAAGGTGAAGTGCCGGCTTCATTTGAAGATGAATGGTTGAACTTAGCTATTCAGTCTCTTGACAGTTGGTTTAAAGACCAAAAAAATATGCCTTTAGTAGATTCTTCAGAAGAATCTACCGCAACAAATATTAGTCGAAAAAACCTAAATTTACCTTTAAAAAAATTTTTGTTGCCAAATAAACTTGAAAATGATGATGAAAAAATTAAAATTTTTAAAAAAATACAGAATGGGGAAGCCCAATATTCATTTGCAAATAGTGAATTGGACAGATCAATAAATGTCGTATATATTAAAAAGACAGGCAAATTATCTAGAATCGAATTGAGTGACAATCAATATAGACCAACGTTAGAAAATGCCGATTTTAATAATTTAGCACAAAGAGATATGGTTATTGATTTTTCTAGTGATGGTCTTATTAATAATATTAATGATAGAAGGGTTTTAAAAATATTTGAAGGTAAAAAAATACAAACATATGGTATTGGGTATGATTATAATAGATACGGTTCTGGCTCTTCCGTTAAGGCTGAAGCAGTTGAAAAGTTAGATACGGATGGTTGGGCTAAATTAAGTAGACCAAGAGATGTCGGAAAAATACCCACTTCTATAATTCCACAAAAGTTTTCTCCTGTAAAAGGTCTGTATCAAACTTTAAAATTCGATAGTTCATTATTGGGGATTCAAGCAAGTAAATTTTCTCGTTAACTTCAAGCTTTTCTACCGTATTTTTCCTTTGAGAGTTTAATGATTTTTTCCCGATTATCGTTCTTGAGTGCAGGCAATGGTAGAGTATTAGACGGGAAAGGCGCGCTGGTCATGCCGTCGATTGACAGTTTCATGACGACTTCGTATTTGCCAAGCGAGACAAGATCATTTTCCGTATAGATTTCGCCGTATTCCTTGCTCAAAACATAGGCGTCGCGGGCACCGACGACAAAAGAAACCAAAGTGCCGACGTTGCCGAATATGGCTCTTTGGATTTCTTCGTCAAGCTGTTCGATGTATTGGTTTGCTAGAGTCAGGGAAAGCCGGTATTTTCTGGCTTCGGAAAGAATTTTTATGAACGAATTGGTGGCGAAGTTTTGGAATTCGTCAACGTACATGAAAAAGTCTTTCCGTTCGTGTTCTTTGACGAACGACCGGTTCATGGCGGCCAGCTGGAGTTGGGTGATGATCATGGCGCCCAAAAGAGCGGTATTGTCCTCACCGAGCTTCCCCTGGGAAAGGTTCAGAATCAGGATTTTTCCTTCGTTCATGATATTCTCCAAATCGATCGACGATTTGGTTTTTCCGATGATATTCCTGATCATTTTCGAGGTGACGAACTGGCCGACTTTGTTTTGGATGGGGGAGATGGCTTCGGCTTTCAGCCGGTCGGGCATCTTGGCGTATTCTTTTTCCCAGAAATTTTTCAGGACGGGGTCGGTCAGCTGGGAGACGACTTTTTTCCGGTATTCCGAGTTTGACAAAAGAGACAAGATGTCAACCAAAGTAGCACCTGGGGATTCAAGGAGTGTCAAAATGACGTTTCTCAAAATATATTCAAGCCTTGGCCCCCAGGAATCCTTATAGAGTTTGTAGAAAATGGAAACGATGCCGGAGGCGACGAGATCTTTTTGTTGTTTGTTTTTGATTTCCAAGACGTTTAGAGAAAACGGCCTTTCCGTGTCAAACGGCTCTAGGTAAACGACGTCGTTGAGGCGCCTTTTGGGAATAAAATCCAGGATGGTTTCCGAGAGATCTCCGTGAGGGTCGATGATGCCGACGCCGCGGTCTTTACGGATGTCGTCAATCGCCATGTTGGCAATCAGGGTGGACTTTCCGACGCCGGTTTTGCCGATGATGTAGACGTGTTTTCTCCGGTCTTCGGTCTTGATGCCGAAGATCTGATTTTTATTTTTGAATTCGGTTTTGGCAAAGAAGTTGATGTCTTTTTTCACTGCTTCGCCGGCGCCGTCGGATACCGGCAGATTTTCCGGCGGTTCGCCAAGAAGAGTTTTGCCCCAAGCGATGTTTTTGATTCCGGCCAAAAGATAGCCTGTCGGGTGCCACAAAGTCGCGAGTTCCTGGGCGTTGAGTACTTGGTACTTCCTTTCGAAGTAGCTGATTTTCCGGTCACGGATCCGTTTTAAAAGCCAGTCGGGGAAAAGGATCTTTCTTTTGAAGACATATTGGTTGCCTTCGCCGAGGGAAAAACTGCCGAACGTTCCGGCCAGTTGGGTGAGGTGAGGGTAGGGGTCGACGTTTTCGTGGGTCGATCCGGCCAAGAGGCGGATGACTGCCTTGCCTCCCTGGAACGAAGCCTTTTTCATTATCAGTTGGCGCTGCGGGTTCTGTCCGTATTTGGCGGCGGTTTCGTCATAGGTGAGTTTGTGGGCGGCCGATACGGCCTGATCAGCCCATGGAAAGTACGAGGGAGTGATGGCGATTTGGATGGCCATTTTCAGGTTGGGCGGTTGTTTTGATAGGAAGCCCAAAAGCGACGACAGCGGATCGACGTCCTTGAAATCGAAATAAGTTTTCGTAGGCAAATAAGTATAGGAATTCAGAGTTACCTCGCCGAAGCTTAACCGTTTTGATTTGAACACCAGATCCATCGGATCAGAAGTTTTTTTGGCGGTCGATGTCGGGAAAGACGAGGAGACCAAACTGTTGACGAACGTTTCCGTTTCCTTGGGGACGGTGACGTAAAGGTAGATGGTTTGCGAGATCAGATAGATTTCAAACGAATAGACTTTTGGTTGGACCAGCCAACGGCGCCAGAGGGGAATATAAGGCTGGGGGAGGAGCGAGGCAAAAATCTGCGTCGCTGCCTCGATCGGCGTCTCGTCGTCTTTAGGATTACGGATTTGCAAATGAGAAAGCTTGCTCATATTTATAAATTGATTATATCAGAAGATTGTATAATGGTTTTAATGATAGGTAAAACCATTAATTTCTTTAAAAAAAGACCAGGATTCGCAATTTTAGTGGCAATATTAAGTTTGATTACATTGGCAAATGTTAAACCTGATTTTTACTTGCTTGGTTGGGATAATTATTCTTCATATTTTAATCTCAATACTAATATTTTTCGGACATTTTTTGCTACTTGGAGAGAATATCGGGGTTTAGGAGTACCGTCTGACGCGGAGGTAACCGACGTTTTTAGGCAGATTTTTTACTGGTTTTTGCACTTTTTTATTTCAGAACAGCTTCTCAGTCAAATTTATTATTTTTTGGCGTTATGGGTTGGCGTAATCGGGATGTATTTTTTTTCCGATTTACTTTGGATGGATTTAGGAAACAAAAACGATAATCAAGATTTTTTTGCGTCGGTAGCCTCATTTTTTTACCTATTTAATTTAAATACTCTTTCGGTTTTTTACGCTTTGATTATTCCGTTTATAAATCGTTTTTATTCTTTGCCACTGACATTATTTTTATTTATACGATTTGTCAGATCCAAACGCAAAATAAAAGATTTTTTTATATTAGCGATTGTAATCATATTGACTTCGGGAACCTATATAACTCCAACCTTGATTATTACGTCGCTGATCGCTTTCATTATTTATGCTTGGTCTTTTGTTAATCTAAAGAAAGTGACATTTTATTGTATTGTTTTTTTGGCCCTGAATGCTTTTTGGGTACTACCATTTTTGAATTATACAATCAACAAATCTCCCATTATTCCTTTGGCTAGAACTTTCGTAGAGATCAATGAAGCAACATTGAATCAGTCACCGTTGGCTTTCTCAATAGATAAACAGATCATATTAAGGCCAAGTTTCTTCGATATGTCATATAACTCACTCAACGGAAATAGTTTTACTGTTCATCCTCTTTTGAATGATTATCAAAAGCCAATAAACAAATATATTTTATTTATTTTTCCAATTCTATTTATAGGCGGCGGATTATTAATTTTGCTTGAAAAAGACAAGAAAAGAAAATTGTTATGGGTACCGGTTTGGATATTGTTATTTCTTTTTTTGTCTATGAAAGAGTATAGTCCTTTGGGATTCATTTACGTTCTTTTTAAGCGCTATATTCCTTACTTCGATGTTATTTTTAGAATTGGTGACACTAAATTTCATAGTTATGTTGCTTTATCGGGTAGTATTGCTGCTTCATACTGTTTTGTAAAACTAATAAATGCTTTAAATAAAGAAATAATCAAGAAGATATTAATTTTTATTTCATTTATTTTATGTATTAGTTACTTTTGGTTATTCAGATCGTATCTGACAGGAGATTTGATGGGTTTTTTTGTATATGTGAAGATTCCCGAAGCATATTTTAGAATCTCCAAAGTCATTAATAGCGATCCTACGGATAGTAGAGTTTTGCACCTTCCTATGGATAATTGGCAAAATTATTGGCGGTCTTACTCCTGGGGATATTTCGGTTCAGCTTTTTTTAACTATTTGTTAGACAAACCATATATTGACAAAACTTTTGAACCAGGGAGCATGGAAAATTCTTATCTTGATTCAAAAATCAATAAAATTCTTGATTCTTTTTATCAGGCAACCAATAATCAAAATAAACTGGACCAAGCAAACAATTTTTTACAACTTCTTAAGGATACTGGCATAAAATATCTTATTGTCGACAAATCATTATCTACCGATATTTATACGAGAAATATGAACTATAACGCTAAGCAAACTGTTGTAAATGATTCTTTATTGATGGACTATCTAAAAAATGACTCAACTATCGAAAATCTAGGGAATTACCCGATTTACCTTTCTCAAATTTATCCTGATTATCAAAAACTTTATCCGGTTAGAGAGACCAGTTTCTCAAATAATTTACCAGATAAAACTTCAGTCGATCTTTACGAAATAAGTTCTGTTAGGCCAAAAATTTCTTTTGTTACAAACTCTATTAACGTCGATCCGGGGTTAGATAATCTTTTAGAAACCAATCTGAATTTTTTACCAAATGTTGCTATACAGGATGAAAACAAAGCAGGCATTATTTATCCTTTCCAAGATCAAAAAAATTCATTTTCACATAATAATCAAGAAGTAGCCTTATCTTATAAAGAATTAAACAAATCGTTAACAAGCTACAAACTAAGTTCAAATAATAGCCGAGGCCCATATTTTATCGATGTTTACGGAAGGGTTAATAACAATGTTTTACATGTTGATTTTTATTATCGCTACTACCCAGATATTAATGGTAACAAATTTCAGCGTTATATCGGATCAGCTCAGTTTCCCATTACTGATTCGATCGTTTCTTCCGATGAAAATGCCGAAATTGCTAGTAATTGGTCTTTTGATAATACTAAACAAATTTCATTTAATTATCGTTTGAACCTTAACGGCATTTTTATACCTTTACCGGCTAATGTATCTTCAACTGAAACTTACATCACTTCATATCTTTTAGATGACACTAATATTAGAGCATCTTTATTTAAGCAGAGTTTGATATCCACTTTATCAAAAGAATCATTTACAACAACAGATCCTCCGTCCTGTTATGGATTGAATTCGTATTGTCTAAATGCTCCTGTAATTTTTCCAAAGGGATCAAGTGATAATCAATACCTAGAAGTGGAAATAAAAGCCAAAGGAATGGTAAAGCAGAATAACAACAGTAGATCTAAAGAATCTTTACCAAGGCAAGTATTAAACGCAGAAGGGTTGTTACCAATTCCAGTATATATTTGTGTAAAGCAGGGAACGATTCCCGGCTGTCTTAATTTACATTCTCTTTTGAATATTTCAACAAAATCAAAATCATATTTAATTCCTTTACAATCAGATATTTCAAGTTTACAGCCAGCTGAAGTATTAGTTGGCTCGGTGCCAATAAATAATAATCAAGAGTCTATTAATATGGATTCGGTTACGCAAATATTTTATTCAAAAATAAGTGATGAAAAAGACATAATTTTTGATCCAATTCTTCCAAAAGTTAATATTGATCTCACTGGTTTATTGACAATATCTTTTCCTAAAGCCTTGTCTAACTATTCTTTTTTCTTTAATCCTGCAGTTGACTTCTATAATACTTCCCAAACTCCTTGTAAAGGTGGTTCTAAAAGAGTCACAAGCTATCTAGATGGCATATTTTTTAACGACGAAATAAATTGTGACTCTTATTTCTATGAAGGTTTTCAATATGCTTATCAACGTCCGTATCTTTTTTCCGCGGATTATTTTCTTGGTTCTGGGCAGTATCCATATATTGTTCTTGGCAAGAATGGCGTCAATAATTTCTTAGAAAGAATTTCTTTGTATCAAGGATATCCTTGGCTTTTTGATAAGAGGATTCAAGATGTAGGATTTTTTGACAGTTATTCTAGCGTTGAACAATATCTAGGTAACGTAAAATTAATCACTGCGTCGAGGTTAATAGATCCTTCGACTGTGTCAGATTCTTACTCGACCAATATGAATATTCATATTTTCCAAACAACTGAAAATGAAGGATTATTAGCTTTAAGATCATTAAACATGATTGACTATCCGATGTCTTGGTATTCGATGAGTCTTAAGCCCGAAAATGCCACCAACAGTTATTTGACTCTATCGAATGGGAAGGTTTTCTATAAACAAATTTTGCCTTCGCTTTGGCAGCTAACGGTTGATTTTCCTCAAGTCGGTAACTATATGTTATTTTTCAACGAAGGATACGATGCGCAATGGCGATTAATGCCAAATAATCAAAAATCTCTCAAATGCAATGGTTATGCTAACTGTTTTTTAATCAATTACACAGGTAAACCCAATTCGCAAACAATATTTTATATTTTTTATACTCCAGAGACACTATATCTTTTGGGCTGGTTGGTTACTTTGTCCAGCTTGGCGGTTTTTTTGATTTCTCGAAAAAGATTTTGAGCCTCCCTTATTCTTCGATATACAAACCAGTTGAGTCTTGGAGGAAATATTTTTCCGGCAATCAGCTGTCCAAACCAGAATAGCCAATGATAGAACTTTGCTTTCTGGACATTTTTTGAAGCCCAGACGTGGACCTCGAAAGTTTTTTCCATCTGGATACGGTGTGAGGCAATAGAGCCAGCCTTGTTGTGCCATCTCACTCTTGTTAACACTTTATCAATATTGGCGAGTTTACCGACTTGTCCAAGTTGATACCACATGTGGATGTCGTCTGCTGGCCAGAAATATTTTTGGTAGCCTTTAGTTTTCATATAAGCATCCTTTCTATACATGACTGTTGGATCAGCGTAAGGGCTCATAAGCAACCATTGTGTTCTGATATCAGCATCGGTTTTAGGAAAGGTAATATTATCGACTAACCGGTATTGTTCATCAAATAGAGTGACATTACCACCAACAACAACATGGTCTTGGTTTTCTTCTAAAAATTTGACCTGTTCTTTGAGCCTTTTTGGCATCATAATGTCATCTTGATTTATACGGGCAATGAATTTTCCTTTTGCTTTCTTGACGGCATGGTTCAAGCTGGAAGCCAAACCTTTATTTTTTTTAAACCAGTAAAAGTGGACATTTTTATATTTTTTTTCCAATCGGTGGCATAACGTCTTGCTTTTGTCTTTTGATCCATCATCAACCAAGATGATTTCGAAATTTTCAAGGCTCGATTTTTGTACAGATTCGACTGTTTCCACAAGATAAGAGGCACCGTTAAAAACGGGTATGATGACAGAAACCGATAGTTTTTTCTTTGTGTTTTTCATATCTTCGCTCTAACCATAAATTTATATGGTTATAGGGAAGACATGGAAGGGGGATGAAAGAATTTTTTTATATCAGCGGTGAAGCTGAGGATGCTAAAAAGCAATCCAAAAAATTCAATCGATCTGAATCTAAAACCCCTAAACATGTCTGGAGGACCCCGAAGCAAAAAAAGATGCTCCTTATTCATTGGATATCCTCCTTTGGGTAATCAGGTCTTAATGGACGCGAACAGCCCAGTTGTCGCTTGACTTGCAGACAACTTTTGTGACCACGGCGGGGTCATTCGAAGGCAGATGGGGTTCAACCACTGCGATCAAATAGTACCACTGTGACGTGATCCGCCGCTCTCCCAACAAAGGGAATGCCGTATCCGGGATGAACTCGCAAGAGTTCTGCGGGTTCCAAACCAGTTCCGGGAGAACGGGGTCGACATCGTGGTCGGACCAATTCGCATAGGACTTCGCCCAGCCAGAAGCCATCTGTTGGATAGCTTGAATAGCCTGCCATGGCTCGATCTCGTTGGCTTGAACCCTCTGGATGTAGAGAGCGGGGAACAGCAAGCGATTGCTAGGATCAGCTTGATACCAACTCCATTGCTGGGGCGGTACGCATGCTTGCAGGTCGCTCTCATTGCAACCGGTCTTGTCGTACTTCAGCGAATCGCTGAGGTCCGGATTGCTTGCAGGGGCGGGATTGCCGGCGGGTTGGGCGGGGGGGCTGTTGAGCGGGCGCGTTCGTGGGAACGGAGGCCGGGGCGGGCGTGCTTTGGGAAGCAGGAGCCGCATAGGGATTGCCGATCTGGCAGGCAGCGAGTGTCAGCAGCAATGCCAGGGACGAAATGATGGTGAAGAGTTTCTTCATAGAAGCACCTCCTAGTGCTTGATTACGAAGTAGGCGACGATCGCGTCAGCGACAAAGTACACGCCGAGAAGAACCACTGAAGCGATCAAGATCACTGAACCGGGGATGCCGACCATGATGAACTGGGCAAGCGCGAGAACGAGACTGAGGACGCAGAACCACGTCACGAAATACAGTCCGAGTTTGCGCCTCTGGTTGGATCCCATGGTTGTCTTCCACAGCCAAACGCCCATCACGACGAACTTGATCACCATCACCACGAAGGCGACGATGAAAATGATTGGCTGGGAATTCTGATCAGCGAGCGCACCGACGATGGCGGCGACGAGTTCGATAATGCCGGCGAGCGCCAAAGCGATGACAGCGCGCTTTTCATTGGTAGTAAGGGTAGTCATGGCAATTCCTTTCTTTAGGGGCCACTTAAACGGATTCGAATAGATTCGGCTTGGCATTCAGAAACAACAAACGTTTCCGGCTAATTATCAACGATTTTCATCGTGATCTGAAGGCATAGCGGCCTTGGATACGTATCATCACCTCCTTTCAAGGGTGAATAAGATATAAAGATTGAATCTTGCTCTCTGAAGACGAAAATAAATAATCAAATAAACAAATCCGACAAATAAGCAAATCAATTTTTAAATTCCAAATGATTTAATAATTTGAATATTGATTTGTAGTATTTACTTATTTGTTTATTTAGACATTAATTCTTCTCCAGGGTGCAAGACCAATCTTTCCCTACTTTAAATAATCCAACCTGAGTTAGATTATTTGTTTCGGAAAGAAAGGTAGATGATTTCAGGTTCGTGTTCAAAAGCCATGTTTTGCCCATTCTTTAGATCATTACAACGCCATATTTTTCACCGCTTCGGTGAAATCTGAGTGGCGGTGACGGTCTAAAGTGTCCGTAGCCCGTATATAAAATAACCTGATTTAGTCTTTCGACTAAAATAGACACGCTTAAACCC
>JAMCTE010000038.1 GCA_023381015.1 Patescibacteria group bacterium
AATAACTAGCATCTGACGGACTGGTGGCTGTTGTAAACGTACCATTATAAGCCTTACCTAAATCATCACAGGTTGAGTATGATTTAGTGTTATACCAGTTGCCTCCTTGCTGTTTACAAGATTGACCCGTTGTGGGAGCTTGTTTTTGAAGTATGCAACAGTTATATCCTGAGTAATAACTAGCATCTGACGGACTGGTGGCTGTTGTAAACGTACCATTATAAGCCTTACCTAAATCATCACAGGTTGAGTATGATTTAGTGTTATACCAGTTGCCTCCTTGCTGTTTACAAGATTGACCCGTTGTGGGAGCTTGTTTTTGAAGTATGCAACAGTTATATCCTGAGTAATAACTAGCATCTGACGGACTGGTGGCTGTTGTAAACGTACCATTATAAGCCTTACCTAAATCATCACAGGTTGAGTATGATTTAGTGTTATACCAGTTGCCTCCTTGCTGTTTACAAGATTGACCAGAAGTCGATACTGTTGGCATTGGTTGACCGACACAACAGTAATAAAGTACGTTCTTGTTTTTATCTTTAACATCTCTACTTGCATCTTCTGTGAAAGGCGTATTATAAGCAGTGGCTATATCACTACAAGTTCTTGGCGCCATTGCCCAAGTACAACCACCACCGGCGGCTTGCGGAACATTGCCTAGATTCTGTTTGTTGGCATAGTTCATTACCCAAAAAGCGCCGACGACCGCGACTATGAGAAGAACCAAATAGGTCAGGGTTTTGTTGAAGCAAAATTTGTTATCTTTCATATTTTCACCCCCTTCCCTATAATAATTGATCAATTATTAACGACAGTACTTAATCTTAAGAATATCTGAAACTGTAAGAGGTTGTCAAGTGGTTTATTCGATGACGTATACTTTACTGCCGTTTAACGCATAGACGTTATTTTTGTAGACCAAGACGTCGCTGGCTTTGCCGAGGATGTCAGAGTTAATCTGTTCTACATACTCCCCGGATTTGGCGACGACGTAAACGACGCTTTTGCTTTTGTCCCAAAGATAGACTTTGTCCAGATCCTGGTTGGCAACAATTTTGTTAAACTTAGCGCTTTTGTCCGGCAGATCAATACTGAAAGTATCGCGTAAACCGGACGTGTACTTGACCGCGATTGAATCTCCCGCCAGGTAGATTGAGCCGTCGATCGCCAACGACGAGATCGATGACAGGTCGATCGCCTGCCCGCTGCCAAAATAAGAACTTTTGTTTCCATAACTGTCTCCTCCCTGAGGATATTTCCAAATCTCGTCTTTTCCCCGGTCGAGCAAATAGATATTGCCGTTAAACAAAGACATGTCGCTGATCTCACCCCAGTCCCGGTCGGTGTCGATCACTTTTTTTAGCTGTCCCTGACCGTCGATGCGGAACACTCCGCCGTCTTTGGCGAAAAAAAGGCTGTTGCCGCTGTCTCCGGCGACCAGGTCGGCCGACTTGATTTGGCTGGCTTGATTTTTTGAGAGCGACTTTTTATCAAGCGACAGTTGATAGATGACGCCCTGTTTTTTGTCCAGGATATAGGCGATGTTACCGTCCAGATAAAACCGGTCGCCAGAAGCATTTTTGTCGTCGACGGCCAGATCAAAAAACTCGCTGTACTGCCTCATTTGCCTATTTAAGATCTTGTTTTCCGCTTGCTGGACCAGGGTCTCCAGATCGACGACTTCTTTTCTTTTGTCGCCGACTTCTGTTTTCAGTTTGTTGACGGCGTCTTGGCTCTCGGATATCAGGATTTGCGCCCGGGCCATGTTCAAATAGGCGACGTCCTGAGCCGACGACAGTTTTTCCGTCACCAGCTCCCTGGTCGAATTGATCTTTTCCTGGGCGTTTGCGTCGCTCCGGCGCCGGTAACCCAAAACAACGCTCCATATCAATATCAAAAACAGGATAAAAACCGTCAACAAAGTCAAAGTTTTTTTGCTCGTCCTCATCGTTATCCATAACGACTTCAAATCGGTGACGATTTTGTTTTCGGCGTCGCCGAGATAGGTGTGCCGGGCGACTCCGGACGGCAGTCCTTGAGAAGGCGAATTGTCCGTATCGCTCAAATAGACAAAATTGACAAATAAAGATACTGCTCCCTGGTCATCCCGGGCTTTTAAAGAAGGCGTTATCTCGTCGATGATTTGACCGGGACTGCGATGGTCAAAAGTTTTCTCCAATCCTTTGGCGCTACCGACCAGATTAAGAAAATTATCGGTCAAAAAAATAAAGAAGTCGTTTTCTTCGACCGGACCGGAAGCAGTCGCATCGCCTTCTATCAATAAACCCATCTTTCCCTTGCGCCTGATGAAAATCATTCCCATCCCGGCGGTCTTCAAGTATAGCACCCTCCCTTTAAGGTAAGCCGAAGCGATCGAGAAACCCAGGGGCAGGTTTTTGTCTTTGACGACGCCGGAGATAAAATTTTCAAATTCGGCCAAAGTCGTGATTTTGGCGGTCTTTATCTTTTCCTTGACGTGCTCTAAGATCTTGTGTCCGGCCTCATCGCTCATGCCGCTGGCGACTTCCAAAACGAAAAAAAGGCCGTCCTGGGAAACCACTTCCGAATAGGCTCCTGGTTTTTGCCCGCCAAGATAGAAGGCGACTTCCGGTTTAAGCATAATAAATTTTTTCAAACTAGAAACACTGCTATGATAAACAAGACAAAAGCGGCGGCCACCTGGACAGAACTGACCAAAGCCACCAATGGATCAAGTTTGTCTGTCAAGGTTTTGTTCATGACGTCGACCTGTTTGTTGATAACTAGAGTATACAAAAGGTAGATCAAGGCAAACAAGACCGCCGCGATCTTAAAAAAAGTGCCGATGATATTTTGCGATTCAAAAAGACTACTCAGATTCATGATTTTCCGGCAACAAACTGTTAATTTTTTCAACCACCTGAGACGGAAACGGAATGTTTGTAAATTCGATATTGTCCTGGGTGCCGGCGGTCTGGATAAAAACATTGCCGTAATCAAAAAGCGATTCGAAATAACCGGCGCTTTTGTCGGTGATGTCCTCTATCTCACCGAGACGGGTCACGACCACCTGTTTATAGAGGATGCTGCTAAAGTCAATGTCGATGACCCGCTTGTCGGTGATGATGCCGACGTTGAAATACCAGATGATGAAGTTGTAAAAGATAAAACTCAACAGAAATATTACGCAAAAAACGTTAAAGAAAAATATTTGGCTCAAGTTGAAAAAAGCCGGCATGATAAAATTCAATCCTGCTAGAATCAATGCCAAAATGATAGAATTCACCATCCAATGCACTTGGGTAAAAGGATGGGCCCGAAGGAGCAAAATGATATTTTCACCCGGTTGATAGGTTTCGAATCTGATATCAGGATACAAGCAATAGGAAAAAAATCTTTTATTGAGTGATTTTTGATTGTTTTCCATCTAAACTTATTATATACTATATAACTGCCCTGGTTATTAAAGCGACTTGGGACCACCCTTTTCCATCCCGAACAAGGAAGTGAAACGAGTCAGCGCCGATGATACTATCGCCGAAAGGTGGAGGGAAAGTAGGTCGTAGCCAGGGCTTTTTATTTTGTTTCTAAAATTGATAAATTTTAGAATTACAAAATATAAAGTCCGCCAAATATCGCTCTTCAACACGGCGGAGTAAATAGCGTTGAGTTAAGTGTTGAAGTAAGATGCGGAGGACTTTTTTTAAAAACTCTCTTTTTTGCAGGTCTTCAGCAAACTTTCGATGCTGACTTTTTTGCCGAAGTACTGGTTGACCATGGTTTCGGCAGTGGAGAAATCGTTATTCAATAAGTTCTCTGCATAAGGGACGTATTTGGAGAGGTCGTATTTTAGGGTTTGACCGGCCACCTTGAACTGAAGGTTGACTTTTTTGTTTTTTATGTAGACGTCATATTCCTGGTTGGCCGTCTTGTATCGGCAGACCAACGGACCGTTGAAATCGATGATGATTTTTTTAGCAGGCGTCGGGGAAGGAGCAACTGTAGTTGACGGTTTGCTTGCCGATTTAGAAGACTTGGTCGCCGAAGACGGCGCTTGATTGAAACGGAATAAAAGCGCCAAGACGACAACGACGATGGGAACGACGATCACTGCTCTTGAAACGATCTTAAAAAAATCATCCATATAATTATTGACCCGACTCCAATTTTCTCGGCTCAGGCGGTCCGGCGAGCGATTTTCCGGTAATGGCCTTGAGATCCCCATCCATGCCGGAAATGCTGTCTATGACCTGCCTAATATTTTTTTCTTGCTTGGCCCACTTTTTCGTAAACCAGCGTTTTTCTATCTCCAGCTCCTCCTGCATCTGGTTATAAACGTCGGCGATCGCTTCCATCCGGTGGCGAAACTCTATGCCGTTCAAATAATTCCAGAGGACTTCTTTTTTATCCTGTTTGTCAACTTCGGAAAGTTTCAGCGAAGCGATCCTCAGGAGGCTTTCCCTCAATGCCATCGCCAAACCTACAATCGAATCATAGTTGCAGATCCAGACCTGGTTTTTGTTGGAAAAATTTTTCACTCCGCCGGGCAGCACCTGACTGACGACAACGGACACATCGGCATTGACTGCCCTTTGGTCTTGTTTTAATTTTGAGATCCATCCCTCGCTCCAGGCCTTAGTCCTTTTTGACTCCCAAACGATAATCCCCGCCGTCCTGCCGAAGTTACTTTTGACGACTTGGAGGATGTCGGCCCCCTTGATTCCTTTCGGGACCTCTTTTATTTCGTCGTAAGGAAACTCCCGCCTCAAAATATTTTCCAGCTCCAGCTCCAACACTTCGCCTTGCGACTGCTGCGAACCCTGCTGCATCTTTTGCTTCAATTCTTCGATCTGCTTTAGATAGTCGGCTTCTTTTTTTTGGTGCTCGAGATTACTGAGACGGTTTTCCTCGATAGCCTTCTTGTATGATTCCTCGGAAATTTTTTTTCTTTCTTCGTCGAGCTTTCTCTGGCTCGTCAGTTCGAAATCTTTTTTTTCCTCCTCGAATTTTATTCTTTCTTTCCTCAGCTCCAGCTCATTTCGTTCTGACTCTTCCCGTTTCTTCCTTTCCGTCGCCAGTTGTTCTTTCAGAAGCTCGGTTTCTTTACCTGATTTATCTTTTATTCTCTCCGCCGCCGCCGCCAGCGCCTTTTTCCACATGATCGGCTTTTGTTCTTTTTCAAACTCTTCCCTTATCTGGTGTTTAAAAGCGTCGGTCGCCGGAAAAGTCTTATGGCAATGCGGGCATTGGATGAGATCGTTCATAACGTGAATTATAGCAAAAAAAGTTTTTTGAATTCCTTACCCAAAAAACATTTGAAAAGTATTACAATGTTTTGCTAAAATTATTAATACTAATTTAGTATAAGTTAAAATGATCGCAAAAGTAAAAGACCTGGTTTTGGACTCAAAAACCAAGGAAGTGAAACGGGCCGATAGACTTATTGCCTTGACACCTAAGGAATTCGCCCTCCTCGAATATTTGATGAGTCGTCCCAGTGAGGTCGTATCCCGAAAAGATCTTCTGATGAAAATCTGGCAGTATTCGCCTGAGATCGAGTCCCGGGTCGTCGACGTCTACATCGGCTACTTGAGGAGAAAAATCGATTTCAAAGGCAAGAAAAAACTGATCCACTCTGTACGCGGCTTCGGCTATTCGATCAAATAACCGCCCCTTTTTGGTAAAATATAGTCGTAGTTTTATTTGCCTATTTGTATATTTGGCTATTTGTTTATTTAATTATTTATCTTGGGGAGTTGAAAGATTAAAAAAACACAACAAAGGACTGGTAAAATCAACTAAATACAGAGGAACTTTTGATTTGATATATTACGAAGCTTGTTTATCAGAAAAAAAGGCAATTGAAAGAGAAAAGAGTTTGAAAACCGGTTTTGGAAGAGCATATCTTAAAAGAAGATTGTAAATTTGGGGAGTGGTGTAACGGTAACACACCTGCCTTTGGAGCAGGTTACTCATGGTTCGAATCCATGCTCCCCAACCCCGAAGTAGAACCGAAATTTATTCTTGTTCGGTTCACTTCGGGGTGGTGAAGTGAGTTTTACTCTACTTCACCACAGAGGAAGATTCTTTTAGTTAGAATCAAATGTTTCTTAGAAACAAATGTCAGTTCTTAAATACTGCGTTTATGTCCTAATAAGTCTAAAAGACAAAGACTTATACGTTGGAATTACAACTAATCTAAAACAACGTTTGACCTCTCATTTCCATGGTTATTCAAAATCTACTGCACCAAGACGCCCATTTAAACTTATATACTGTGAATATTTTTTGTCAGAACATGATGCTTATAGAAGAGAAAAATATCTTAAAACAACAACTGGAAGAAGGATGATTAAGTTATTACTA